>JAMPIG010000060.1 GCA_023662875.1 Roseburia sp.
CATCAATCCATCCTTCACCCTGACACAGGCAGCGCTTTCCGGCTGGGCGGCGAGAGGCTGGAGCACTGGCACCGCTGGAAACAGCGGGATCACCTACAGCAATGGGGTGGCATTTACCAGGGACAGCAATGTCACGCTGTACGGGATGTACTATCAGACGATCACGCTGTATTACAACGGGAACGGCAATACAGGCGGTTCCACCGCGAACCAGACGGGGACAAGGTATTACAACAGCAACGGGAATGTCACAAACCCGTCGTTTACTTTGTCCGCCAATGGCTTTGCGAAGACCGGCTACACCTTCAGCGCATGGGCGCTGAACGGCGGGACGCAGTATTCAGCGGGGGCAAGCGTAACGCTGGCCGCCAGCGCGACCATGTATGCGGTATGGACCTATGTCGGGGCACCTTTTTACATTGTGGATAAATATACATGTCAAGACAATTATGCAAATGCCATCACATGGAGCATGGTATCCGGATCCAATGTCAGTAAAGTAAGAACCTGGACGGCGGGAATGTACGGCTCGACCGTGTATGGTACAAGCACCGGCGGCAACTGCGGTTTTAAAGCAAAAAGCAGCGCGATTAATACAAACGGTAACCGAACATTGTCCATATCGGCGGGCAGCAGCAACGAGGGAGGCCAAATTACTGTAAATGGCATAACACAAACTCCGAGCCAGTTGACCACGAATACTTGGGATATATCCGGCCTTACAACTTTCAACATAGAGTTCTATGCCGGGGCGTGGGAATTATCAGGAGATCCGTACATGCAGTTTGGGAAAATATATCTTAGCTGACGGAGAGGAGATAGCGCCATGAAAAACAGAGCGCCCCCTGCGGGGGAAAAGGGAACGAAAAAGAAAAAAGAGCCACAGAGCCGGATGTTGCAGCGTCCGGCTCTTTTTCATGGCAATGGAATTCCCGCGAAGCGTGAATTCTATTGTTGACGACAGGTTTGTCTCGATTTAAAATGAATGAAACTAAGTTGAAAAATTTGCGTTTTTGAATTAATTTCATTTTTCCGCGGTTACTATTTTTTTCAAAGTAACACCAATGCTTGAGATAGTCCAAATAAGTGCTTCTGACCCAGCACCAATTATGTTGATACTGCCAAGAGATTCACTATATTTTACATAATATCCATAATATTCTGTGGTAAGATTGAAAAAGCCAATCATCCCTCGTCCGACTTTTATTTCCGGCCACTTCGCGGCTAAGTCATCTTTTAGCATGCTTTCGCTGCCGGGTAGGTTCGTCCAAAAGAAATTTCCCAAACCCGTGTTTAACCTATTACCAGATAACCATTTTGTTTAAATTAATGTCTGTCAAAATGATTTGTGTCACCGTTCTGAATTGGTCGGCGGCTATTTTAATAAAATAAATTTTTAAAGAAAGGGAGATTTTATAATGTCACTTATATTATTTAAGAAGTCTTCTAGTAATAAACCGATAGAAGTTAGTCTGTCTGCTTATTCGAACAGTCGAATTAAGGTGGTTTTTGCTGATAAATCTAATGTTCCAAAAGAAAAAATTTTGACTGGTGGTTTTGTTGAATTAAATGAACATAATTACATTGAACAGTCTAATTTTAGCGACATGAACTATATATATCAAAAATTAGATGAATTAACCTATGTGCTGACAAGTGATAAAAATGATGTTTATATCGAGCCTGAAACCGATATTGATTCTGGTTATGTTCCAAAAGAATATATTCCAACCATTGAGGAATTAAGAAACAAGAAAATTTCTGCATTATCATCTGTTTGTAATAGGATGATTATTAGCGGTGTAGCTATTGATATTGATGGTAATATGGAACATTTTAGTTATAGCGAAGAGGATCAGGTAAATATCAAAGAACTATTTGACCTGGCCATACAAACCAAAGTGCCTCTATATTATCATGCTGATGGTAGTGGGTGTAAGGTATACACCGTAGAACAAATTGTAACACTATATACTACCTCTGCTATGAATAAAATGCATCATATCACATATTTTAATCAGTTAAAAATGTATATTAACACTTTAAATGATGCTGATACTATTAATGCTATGGAATATGGATTTGAACTAACGGGAGAATATTTAGACACATATAATGCAGCTATGACAGCCGCAAGAATCAGCATGGAAACGTTGTTAAAAGAATGATTATAAAGGTATTACAGGACTAATTGTAAACGTAAAATTGTGGCTGAATGTTTGGAATTACTCCTCTCTTCCATTTACATTCTTTTGGGACAATGTAGTTTGTTTTTTGTATTTGCTTGGTCTTTGATTATTGATGGACTTGTGGTTTTCTTTTGTGATACGTATTGGTATTATATATGCAAAAATGACAAACAACCATATTATAAAATATTTGGCAAAGAATTTTTAAGAATGTCTCTCAGAAAATAAGCACTACCATTAGGTTATTACATTTACGTTATAGGAGCGTAAACATGTGATAACCTATTTTTTACGATTTTTTTAATTATAACATCATAGCAATATACTATGACGCATATTTTCGGTATGCGTTTTGTACATTTCTTTGTGATATATAGCAATATACTTGTGTCGTCTTTAAATCAGCATGTCCTAGTATTGCTGCAACATCCTGAATATTCATCCCGTGATCCAGAAGATTTGTAGCCAAAGTTCTCCGATAGCGATGCGGATGAACATTTTCAACATTTGCTTTTGCTCCCAAACGCTTTAATAATGCTTCTATTCCATTTTTACTCAGTCTTTCTCCTCTTTTCCCAACAAATAATGCATCAGAGAGATATTTTCTGGTGGTCACATATTCTTGTAAGTACATGGTAGAGACTTCTGTTAAATAGACGATTCTCTCCTTATTTCCCTTACCAAGAACCGTACATTGCATATTCTCAAAATCTACATCCACAACATCAAGATTAGACACCTCAGAAACACGACAGCCAGTGGCATATAGAAATTCGACTAATGCAAGATCTCTTACATTATCACAGGCTTTACGCAATTTTTCTAATTCAGTTGCCGAATATGGTTTTCTTATTACTTTTTTACATTTGATCTGTGCAATAGTTGCACATGGATTTTTGGGCATATATCCTTCATTAGCTACCCATTTAAAGAAGCTGTTATAGCATCGACGTGTGCCGTCTAAGGTTCTATTGCTTACCTTATCTCGTTCCCTTTTGACAGAAAAGTAGAACCTTATATCATATGTATTAATTTCAGATATAGATTTTCCAAGGAAATTTAGTAGTGCCATAATTTGTTCAACATATCTTTTAATGGTAGATTCTGCAATGCCTTCTACCCTCTTAGTTGCAACAAATTTCTTTAAAATTCCTTCGTTACTATTATCATGAACAACGATCTCTGTACACCTCTCCTGAATTTCATAATTATTGAGTTCAATTGTTAATATATCTTGAATTGTATTGATTACGGAATCATCCAGTCTTCCGTTAAAATGATTAATTACATTTTGAATTATGCTTGTCCTAATATCCATATTTCTCCTTTTTATAACAAACAATCATTATCCGTCTTGAACATATGTTTGCATAACACACAATATAATTTTCTTCTTTTTGCTTCGTAGTTTTCCAAAATTATCCATTCACTATTTGGAGAAAATATTAGGTTATGAATAGGGGTTCTGCTTTTAAACTGATTTATATATGTTAAACACGGGAACCAAGGCAAAACAATATATAATTAAAAGTTACACCAACGATTATGCAGATCATGTGCCCGCGTGCTATAAAATAGGCAATATTATATGCTTATACGCGAACATTGCACTCAAAAAGAATATGCCGGAATGGACGAATCAAAAAATAGGATATTTACAAGAGCCTTTGAATTTTGCTGTGACAGGTGGCGAATTTCCGATTGTCCCACTTGCAAATAATCCCGTTCCTCTATTTGTGCAAATTTTAGACGGAGATGTATTTTTGTGCTCACGCTCGGCGGTCGGCCTGCTTGATTGGTACTGCGGAAATGCTATTGCTGTGATTTTGTAGTTTATAATATCGGCAGTTTACCCACTTTACGCCCTCTCAGAAAAGACCAATAGCAATCCATTGGAAACTTATATTAGCGTGAGAATAAGTTTCGTTATTAACAAATATCCATACTCTTAACTCGTCCTTTTGACAGTGTGACTGAAGAGAAAGCTTTGTATCGCTACTATATAAATTAGGTGTGGCAACTGCGTATACAGAACTTCTAAAAGGCTGTGGGAATGTCACCACTCCTACAGGATGTTGTTCTCCTGCTGTTATTCCATTACCCCATTGTATCATTATACTATTGTTGAGTATTATGCGCCGTTCTTCAATCCTTAGTCCCGTGTTTAACATACTTAAAAAAGAGATTATGTAAGCACAAGATCTAAATCTAATTCTTACATAATCTCTTTTTATAGCTCTATTTGGCTTAAATTTCAAAAAATCGTATCTACCTGGAAAAACTATCAAGAAAAGCATTTTATGCATCTGTATGAGGCAAATAGCACGCTTTATTAGCGTCATATCAATATTTGAAATCAACACACTCAGAGAATGAATTCATTTCAAGCATCAATTTTTGATCGGAGTATTTTTATATCATATGTGCAAGATACTCCTTTCTTGCAAAATCAATCGAACATATGTCTGATTACCTTTTTGATTACCTTTTGATTACTCGACAAAAAAGAAAAGTGCCAAAACACTGTAAAATCAAGCTTTTGACACTTCCTTCCATATCGGAGTGGCGGGATTCGAACTCGCCCGCCTTTTTCCCGGCGTTGGCGGCGAAATTACTGATCAGATACTCATAGATAAAGCCCAATACATCGTAATCCTGCCTTCCGTCCATCGGTATGTCCTTAATCAGATAGATCAGGTCGCGGATCGCCTTGGTTCTGGCGCCGGAGGTCTCGCCCAGCTTGGAAAGTCCGGTTTGCAGCGTGGCAAAGATATTGTCAAAGACCTTTTTATGGGAGGGATTGACCAATCGGCTGAATGCGGAGAGCGCATCCGTGACATCCTCGGCGGAAAAATCGATTCCCTTTGCAATCCAGCTGGAGAACAGGTTATCGTAGGAAATAAAATAACCGATGTTTTTCCGGATGCCTTCAACAGTCTCGGTATCTTCCTCGGAAAGCTCCGGAAGATACTCGTCCGTCCAGTCATTCTCCTTGAGGTATTTCAGTTCTTTATCCGAAAGAAATTTATAGAAAATAAAGCCAAGGATGTAATCCTTATACTCGTTCGCCTCAATTTTAGAGCGCATCTTATTCGCAGATTCCCAGATCTTTGCCGCAAGCTGTTGTTTGTTCATCCGTTCCTACCTCCGTGTATTTTCCTCATAAAATGTAATGGTCGATAAATAAGCCCTCTACCCCCGGTACTTTTTCGGCGTCACCCCGTACTTCTCCCGGAAAATCCGATGAAAGTAGCTCATGTTTTCATAACCCACCCGGGAGGCCGCCTCCAGGACGGACATATTCGTCGTTGTCAGCAAAAAGGCCGCCTGGCTGAGTCTTTTGGTCTGCACCAGCTCCGTATAGGTCTTTCCCGTCCTCCGCCGGATCTCCCGAGAGAGCCAGCACAGATCGCAGTGCAGCCCCTCCGCCAGCGCGCCCAGCTCCCCGTCCCGGTAATGGTTCTCGATATAACTCAGCACGGTAATCATCAGCTTTGACTGTCCCGCGTTCTCGTCCGTCTCCAGTCTGTCTGTGCAGTTCATCAGCTGCAGGAACAAAAGCCCCATCGTCGCCTGGTTGATCCGCCGCTTGTTGGGCTGACGGTTCCAGATCGTCCAGATCAGGTTCTCCACCAGATTCTGCACCGGAAGCACATCCGCCACCCGAAAATGAAGGTATCCCGCCTCGTCCTTCCCGCTCAGGCAGTCGATAATGAAGCTCCTGAGCAGGTTTTCCTCCGGCTCCATCATGCTCAGCCCGTATTCAAAAAACTCCGGCAGGACAATAAAATTCACCGCGATGTCGTCCTCCCCCGCCGGATAAATCTCCTGCACCGCCCGGCGGCTTAAAAACAGGAGTTCTCCCTGCTTCAGAAAAACATCCTCCCCGTTTATGACGTGATGGGTACTGCCGGAACACATATAGATCATCTCGATGTAATTATGGGTATGCCTGGGAAAGTGTACAAACCGGGTATGGGGGCGCACCTGAATCATCTTCCCCTCCTCCAGCAGCTTCGCCGCGTCTACCATGACCGCGCCTCCCGCTTCCTTCGACTTACGGCTCTCTTCCGCCCCGGAGGACAGATAAATCCTCTCCTCGATTCCTTCCGCGCCGGACAGGATTCTCTCTTCCTCCGGCGTTATCTTTTTCAATTCCTTCAGCAATTCCCCGTTCATACCGGCTCCCGTTCGCCTCTCATTGCCCTGATAATATTCTGACGGCTCTTTCTACGTCCTGAGGCGTCAATCCCTTTTCCGGATCCGTTCTTACCTGATGCTGCTCTACCTGCGCGTTGTGCAGCTCCAGATCATCCAGCACCGCCCATTCCCTGACGTCCGGATGTGATTTTACCCATAAAAGAATTTCCTCCGCCTTTACCAGGCTGAATCTCTTGGTTCTTCTGATTTCTTCCGTCGTCCGATCCGGCGTCGCTCCATCCAAGCGCAAGTCCTCCTTCTTCAACGCTTCGATCAGTCTTTCCGCCTCTCTGCAAAGCGGCCTCCCCTCCGCGTCAAACCAGAAGCGCCATCCGGAATGAAGGATGAGCTTTGCGTTTGTCTCTTTTACCAAACCGGCCAGGAGACGAATCTTTTCTTCGTCGATCAGCGTACCGTCGCTGATTTCCCGCTGATGGCTATCCCGCCAGAATTTTGAGTTGAGCACCCCGTCGATATCCAAAAACAGCGCCTTTTCCATAATCCGCCCCCTAAACCCTCCGCAGCCCTTCGCGCCATAAAACAAGACAAACCGGCAGGCTGCCCCGCTTATCATCAATAATAGAAACAGTATAACACATTTCCGGGAAGAATGGGAACTCATTTTCTATAGACCGGACGAGACATCTTTGCTATAATAAAATCAAAGGGCTGATTTTATTATCCAAGGGCTATAATAGACCTTAGATCATAGAAATTTGACCTGTAATTTCTATGATAGACCTTAGATCACCACTCTAAAAACGAGGTATTCCTTATGACAGAAATCATCATCGACACATCAAAAACAATCCGTCCGGTCAGCCCCCTGCTCTACGGGATTTTTTTCGAGGACATTAACTATGCGGGTGACGGCGGCCTGTACGGGGAACTGATCGCCAACCGTTCCTTCGAGTATTATGATCGGGAAGGGAAATCGGACAAGACAAAAATGTGCTGGGAAGCCGTGGGCGGCTGTGATTTTTCCGTCCGAACGCGCTTTCCCCTAAGCAAGGCGCACTCTCACTACGCCCATCTGTCCGGCAAGGCGGGAGCCGGTCTCCGCAATCTGGGCTTCTGCGGCGAAGGGCTGGCCGCCCAAAAGGGAAAAACCTTCCGCTTTTCCTGTTATGCGCGAAGCAGCGCGCCTTTACAGTTGACACTGCGGCTCTCAGATAAAAGCGGCGGGCTTTACGGGGAAAAAACCTTCTCCCTGATGCGGGCGGGACACGGCTGGACGAAATATAACCTGACCCTGACAGCGGACAGAGACGGCAAATTCGTCTATCCGGAGCTGATTCTGGAATCCGAAGCCTCCGTGGATCTGGATTTGATCTCCCTCTTTCCGGCGGATACCTTCCGGGAGCGGAAGAACGGGATGCGGCGGGATCTGGCCGAGATGCTGGAGGCTCTCTCCCCCCGCTTTGTGCGCTTTCCCGGCGGCTGTATCGTAGAGGGACGCAGCTTTGAAAATATGTACTGCTGGAAGGATACGATCGGCACGCTGACCGAGCGGCGCACGAACTGGAACCGCTGGCAGATGGAGGAATATCAGCTAAGCGGCCAGACCTCGGAGGATTACTTCCAGTCCTACGGCATCGGCTTTTACGAGTACTTCTGTCTCTGCGAGGATCTGGGAGCAAAGCCGGTTCCCGTCCTGAACGCCGGAATGACCTGCCAGTGGCACGAGGGACTTTTAGTGGAAACGGATCGCTTGGAGCCCTGGATTCAGGATTGTCTGGATCTGATTGAATTCGCCAACGGCCCGGCGGACAGTCCCTGGGGCGCGAAGCGGGCCGCCATGGGGCATCCGGAGCCCTTCGGCCTGGAGTACATCGGTATCGGCAACGAACAGTGGGGGGACGTCTATTTTGAGCGTTACGAAATCTTCCAGAGGGTTCTTCGGGAAAAGCACCCTGAAATCCGGCTGATTACCAGCGCTGGCTGGACGGCGGAGGGGGAGGAATTCGATACCGCCTACCGCTGGATGCGCGCCAATCCGGACAAGGCCTACGCGGTGGATGAGCATTTTTACAAATCGCCGGAATGGTTCCTGGAAAACCTGCACCGCTATGATAACTACGACCGCTCACTTCCCAGGGTATTCGCGGGGGAATACGCCGCCCACACAAAGGGCGATACCGCAGAGCGGCGCTGTAACTGGCGCACGGCGCTCTGCGAGGCAGCCTTCCTGACCGGCCTGGAAAAAAACGCCGACCATGTCGTCATGTCCTGCTATGCCCCGCTCTTCGGACGCACCGGCCATCAGCAGTGGCAGCCGGATCTCATCTGGTTTGACAACGACAGCATCTACGGTACGCCCAGCTATTATGTACAGCTTCTCTTTTCCAACCATGTGGGAACGGAGCTGGCGGGACTGGAGCTTAAGGATTCGGAAAATTTCGAAGCGCTTCCCGCGGGCCGTCCGGCTTACGTCGCGGGAAAGAAAGCTCTTTCCACAGGCGATATGTCTCCCGTCGCGGAAAAGGAACCGAAGACGCTCGACGCTGCTGCGCCCTTGTCGGCTCATACTGACGGTGAGCTGCAGGCCAGCGCGACGCTCTCCGCGGACGGCGGCACGCTCTATCTGAAGCTGGTCAATCTGGCGGAGCAGGCGAAAGCCGTCCGAATCCAAACCGGCCGACCGGTAAAAAGCGGCGTGGTTTACGAGCTCTCGGCGGAATTGGACGCGGAAAATTCCCACGCGGATCCCCGGAGAGTCGCTCCCGTTTCTTTCGCGCTTCCGGTTCCCGCCGCGGATACCTCCGACGCGGGCTTTCCCGAAATTGCCCTGAAAAAACACAGCGTCACGGTGTTGGAGCTGGGCTTATAAGCCCGGCTCTTTTACCGCGCGCTGCGTTTTTTCCCGAAATCCTCTTGTTTCCTGAAATTTATTGGTTTCTTCGAATTCTCGTTTTTCCCGAAACCCTTTTCCTTTCTTCGAATCCTCGTGTTCTCCGAAATCCTTTCGTTTGATCTCTCCGGTTCCCTGACTCGCTCTCTCCCGCAGAATCACCGGTTTCCAGGGTTCCCCTGACTTCCAAGGTCTCCCCGGCTTCCCGGAAATCAATTTCTTTTCCGGTATCCTTTGCCTCCTTACAGCCTCGTCATCACAAAGATATCGTAAATCGCCTTGATCGCCTGCTCAAAGTCCTCGTTTGCCACACCGATGATAATATTCTGCTCGGTGGAGCCCTGGTCGATCATGCGCACATTGACGTTGACATGGGCCAGAGCGGAGAAAATTCTTCCCACGGTTCCTCTGGTCGATTTCATTCCCCTTCCCACTACGGCGATCAGCGCCAGATCCGACTCGATCTCGATGGAATCCGGCTTCGCCATCCTGTGGATCCCGGCCACTACCTTCTGCTCCTTATCCATAAACTCATCCTGATGGACGAAGACGGTCATCGTATCGATGCCGGAAGGAACATGCTCAAAGGAAATCCCGTTCTCCTCAAAGGCCTGCAGCACTTTGCGGCCGAACCCGATCTCCGAATTCATCATGTCCTTCTCGATATTGACCGAACAGAACCCCCTCTTCCCGGCAATCCCCGTAATCACATAGCGGGATTTCTGGCCGGTGCTGCCAACAATCCAAGTTCCGTTGTCCTCCGGCGCGTTCGTGTTCCGGATATTGATAGGGATCCCCTGCTGCCGCACCGGAAAGATCGCATCCTCATGCAGAACCCCCGCCCCCATATAGGAGAGCTCCCGCAGCTCCTTATAGGTGATCGTATCGATGACCGCCGGATTCTCGATGATACCCGGATCCGCTACCAGAAAGCCGGATACGTCCGTCCAGTTCTCGTAGACGTCCACCCTGCCCGCCTTCGCCACGATGGAGCCTGTAATATCCGAACCGCCCCTGGAAAAGGTTTTAATACTTCCGTCCGGCATCGAACCGTAAAAGCCTGGAATCACGGCATACTCGCATCTCTTCAGCCTCTCCCCCAGAACCCGATCCGTCCTTCCCTCGTCGAGAATGCCGTCCTCCCTGAAAAAAATCACCTCCGCGGCGTCTATGAATTCAAAGCCCAGGTATTCCGCCATGATAAGACCGTTTAAATACTCTCCCCGTGAGGCGGCGTAATCGCTTCCGGCCTTCTGACGAAAACGTTCCTCAATCAACGAAAACTCTTTCTCCAGGTTCAGCATCAGTCCAAGTCCGTCGATGATCTCTCGATACCTTTCCTGAATTTCCGAGAGCAGCTTCCCAAAATCCCCGCCATTCTCCGCCAGCTCGCAGCACGCATACAGCATATCCGTCACCTTGGTATCGTTTTTGCTGCGCTTTCCGGGCGCGGAAGGAACCACGAACCTCCTGGACTTATCGCTCCTGATGATTTCTCCTGCTTTTTTAAACTGTTCCGCGCTTGCTAACGAGCTTCCGCCGAACTTTGCAACCTTGGCCATTTTTTTCGTTTTCCCCTCTCATCCGCAGCGCTTCCCGCGCCTGTTTTCTTCCGTCCTGATTTTCGCCGCCTGTTCCGAGGGCACCCTTTCCTTCGTCCGGCTTTTGCCGCCTGTTCCGAGGACAGCCCCTTCCTTCGTCCGGCTTTCGCCGCCTGTTCCGAGGGCCGCCCTGTCCCTCATTGCTTTTTACGACTGCCGATTCAGAAACAACCCTTCCGCTCCATGACAGCATTCCGACTCCGCGCCATTTCCCTCTTCCCTCGAAGGGGTTTGCTCCCGCCGCTTCAGGCGATCCGGATCCGGTTCAATACGCCCGCTCCCAGCGCCGCATACTTCTCCTCAAATACCTTTTCCTGCATCACCGGCGTAATATAACCGAAATCTTCCGTCCTGTCGGCCACGGTAAGGACGCGCCCTCCCGGGAACGTTTTTTCGACAGCCTCGCGCGCGCCGACCGCCGCCCGGAGAAAGAAAGCCCTCTCCGTCTCGCCGATCTTAACCAGCCCGGCTTCTTCCCTCTCCCAAATACATACGATGCTGCTCCGTCCGATATGCCTTGCGCAGTCGATCACATCGGAAACCACCGCGCTGGCTGTGGGCAGCTTTCCCGCTCCCCGGCCGTAGAACATAACGTCCCCCAGCATATTTCCCGTCACAAAGACGCCGTTGTAGACATCGTTCACCACCGCCAGCGGATGCTCCTTCGACAGCAGGGCAGGTGCCACCATGGCGAACACCCGGTCATCCTCCAGAACCCGGCTCACGGCCAGCAGCTTGATCGTCATCCCCGCCGCCCTGGCAAAGGCGAAATCCGCCGGGGTAATCCCCGTGATCCCTTCCGTATAAATCCTTTCGGCATCCACCGTTTTCCCTACCATCAGCGAAGAAAGAATCGCAATCTTGCGGCAGGCGTCGTACCCTTCCACATCCGCGGCCGGGTCGCGCTCGGCGTACCCCAGCTCCTGGGCCCTTTTCAGGGTTTCCCCGTAATCCGCCCCTTCTTTTTCCATCTTTGTCAGGATATAATTCGTCGTTCCGTTCAGGATCGCTGAAATATTCTCCAGCCTCTCCGCCGTCAGCGCCTTATTGATCGGGCGGATAATGGGAATCCCGCCGCCTACGCTGGCCTCAAACATATAGCTGCAGCGATTGTTTCTGGCAAGCTCCAAAAGCTCCGCGCCGTGCTTCGCCACAAGCTCCTTGTTGGAGGTACAAACACTCTTCCCCGCCTCCAGCGCCTGTTTTGTGTACTGATATGCCGCGCCTACGCCTCCCATAACCTCGCAGACAACGCCGATCTCCTCATCCTCCAGAATCACCCGGAAATCATGTACTACCCTGTCCTCATAAGCGTCCCCCGGAAAATCGCGCAGATCCAGAATATATTTTACATGCATTTCCTCCCCGGCCTTGACGCTCACGGACGAATTATTATTTTCAATCACCTCGACGACGCCGCTTCCCACCGTGCCATATCCAAGAACTGCCACCTGAATCATAATAATCTCTCCTCTACTCTCTTGCAAGTATTTTTACGTGATGCACCCCTTTTTTCTCCTCCAGCTGCCCCAGCATCCCGGAGATATCCTCCGCGTCCTCCAGAATCTGCGCGCTCAGGCTTAACGATGCCAGCCCGTTGATCGGAATACTCTGATGAATCGTCAGAATGTTAGCGTGATATTCCGCGATCGTCCTCAACACCTCCGACAAGAGTCCCGGCTCGTCATCCATCTGAAACGCCAGCGTCAGCGTCGTCCCCCGGGAGCTGTCATGAAAGGGAAAGATATCCTCCTTATATTTATAGAATGAGCTGCGGCTTATCCCGACGGCGTCCACCGCCTCCTGTACCGTCGGAACCTTCTCCGACTCCAAAAGCCGCTTTGCCTCCATCACCCGCAGCAACACATCGGGCACTGCCTTCTGCGTCACCACATAATACCTGGCTTCTTCGTTCATATCCGGCCCTCTTTCCCGCGATCCTTCAATTCGTTCCTGTGCCGCGGACACTTGTTTTTCTCCGGAAGATATTCTAGCATATCTGCACAGAAAGCACAAGTCCTTTTTGTGGATTTTTCTTTCCTGGGCCGCAATGAGATTTTCGAAGAAGCAGGTTTTCTTGCATAAGCGCGCAAAACGGCCGAAGAAAAACGCTTCCTCGACCGTTCTTTTGATACGCTCTATCGATAATACTGCGCCTGAGCGTTCCAGAGCTCGTAATACTTCCCCCCAGTGTCCGCCAGCAGCTCTTCATGCGTGCCTACCTGCACGATCTCCCCCTCGTCGAATACCGCGATGCGGTCGCAGAACCGGCAGGAGGAAAGACGGTGGCTGATGTAAATCGCCGTGCGTTTCCCTACGATTTCGTCAAAACGGGAATATATCTCGGACTCCGCAATCGGATCCAGGGCTGCGGTGGGTTCGTCCAGAATGATAAAGGGAGCGTCCCGATACAGGGCCCTGGCCAGGGCGATTTTCTGAGCCTCCCCGCCGGAGACGATGACGCCGTCCTCATCGAACTCCTTATAAAGCGGCGTCTCCAGACCCTTCGGCATCTTGGCGTAACGCTCGCCGAAGCCGACCTGCTCCAGAAGGCGCTCCGCCCTCTCCCGATCCCATTCTGCCGCGGAAGCCACGTTATTTCCCAGGGGAAGGGCCAGCAGATTATAATCCTGGAAAACGACGGAAAAGAGATCCAGATACTGTCGGTAATCGTATTTCCGAATATTGAAATCATTCATCCGAATCTCTCCCTCCGTGGGATCGTAAAGGCGGCAGAGCAGCTTGATAAACGTAGTCTTTCCGCTGCCGTTTTGGCCTACCACCGCGAGCTTTTCACCCACGTGCAGATCCAGATTGATTTTTTTCAGGGCGTCCGTCCCGCTTCCCGCGTACCGGAAGGAGACGTCCCGAAACGAGATATCGAAGCGCCAGTCGCTGCGCTTTTCCACCGCAAGGCTTCCCTGGTACATATCGTTTTTCAGCTCGAAATAGGACAGCCAGGTCTCCAGGAACGGCTCGTTGTTTTTCAGATTGCTGACACAGGAGAACAGCCTTCCGATGCTGTTTATGGTGCGCCCCAGATACCCCACGTATTTGATCACGCTTCCCACCGGAAAGCTCCCCAGGATACAGTACAGGCAGATCAGAAGGCAGGCCCAGAGGCGCGCCAGATGATAAAACAGGGACTTCTGAACCTCCACCCGAAGCTCCGCCCCGGAAGCCCCGATAAAGCACTTTCGATGCTCCTGCATCGTCTTTTGATCCAGCTCTCTGATCAGCTCCTGCTGCAGGTAAATACGATTATCGACTCCCAGGACACGTGTTCCGTCCGAGATCCGGTTTTCCCAGAGCATCAGATCCCCTACCCGTTTCCAGTAATCCGCCAGTTTTTTCGTCCCTGCGGCCTGTATCCATACCGCCAGCGCTGCCGAGGCCGCCATCAAAAGGAACAACAGAATCCCCTCCCAGCGCAGGGAAGCCCTCGCCGCCAGAGATACCATCTCCGCCACCAGCCCCGCGGAAAAAAGCAGCTCCAGCGCTACGGAAAACAGCTCCTCCACCCTCCATCTCATCTGGCTCGCCCCGTAACCGTTGATCCATCCGTTTTCCACGATCTTACGCCGCAGCCGCCGGATTTCCGGATTTTCCAGCTTATCGTAATCCAGGGACAGGGTCTTTTTATAAAAGGCCGCCGACTGGTTGTTTTCCAGCGTCTCAAAAGCCTGATCCGCCGTCTTTTTCAGGAAGGCCGATCCGATCCGCAGAACCAGATTGACTAATAACGTAATCATTACCAATCGGTACAGCCGCTCCCGCCCGCTCCCCTGATACAGCGCCGTCACAATCTCCGCGGACATCCAGAGATTAAAATAGGGGGAAAAGGTATTCAACAGGGTTTCCAACGCCTTACAGGGAAAGTAGGACGGGGAAAAACTATGATATAATTTTAAGCCTCTCCAGGTAACGCTTTTCTCTCTCATCGCTCCGCTCCCTCCTCCCGGTAATACCGGCTCTGAATCTCAAACATTTCCGCATACCGCCCCTCTTTCCGCATCAGCTCCTCATGGGTTCCGCTCTCCTGGATTTTTCCGTCCTCCAACAGGATGATGCGATCGCAGAAGCGGGTCGAGGCCAGGCGATGCGAAATATAAAGGGACGTCTTATGCTCCGTCAATTCCCGGTACTGAAGATACAGCCGATTCTCCGCTATTGGATCCAGGGCCGCGGTGGGCTCGTCCAAAATCAGGATCGGACCGTCCTTATAGATTGCCCTGGCTAAAAGAAGCTTCTGCATCTCCCCGCCGGAAAAGTCCACCCCGTCCTCATAGATTCCCTTTCGCAGATGCGTATCCATCCCCAAGGGCAGCCCCTGAATCTTCTCATAGATTCCCGCCGCCTTCATCGCGGCCTCCGCCTTCTTACGGGCGTCCGGACGCTCCAGGCCGCTGCTCGCCACAAACTCGAACATCGTAAAGGCCACCGCCCGAACCTCCTGGAAAACCGCCGAAATCAGCGTAAAGTATTCCTCGATATTGTACTCCCGGATATCCCTCCCGCCGACCAAAATCTGTCCCTTTGTCGGCAGATACAGCCCGCAGAGCAGCTTTACCATCGTCGTCTTTCCTGCTCCGTTTACCCCGACCAGCGCCAGCTTTTCTCCCGCCTCGATCGTCAGGTTGATTCCCTTCAGGGTATCCTCCTTCGCCCCGTCGTACCGATACCAGACGTCCCGGAACTCAATGGACAGGGGCGCGGCGGGCAGAGGACAGCCTCCCTCATGCCGAAGACGGCTGGGATAATCGAAAAGCTCCCGATAATAGGCGATCTTGTCCGCCCGGCTGTTCAGCGCCGCCACGCTGGCGATAATCCCCTGCAGAAAATCGGAAAGCCCCGCCACAATGCCGAAATAAAAGACAAAATCTCCCACCGTGATCTCTCCCCCGATCAGCGTCCCGATCAGAACAAAGTAAGCCATGCCGTTCTGAACCAGAGCCATCAGTCCTGAGAGAACCGCCGCCAGAAAGCCCCGCAGACCGCAGCGCCTGTTCCACATCCGGATATAAGCCTGATAGTCCCGCATCATTTTCTCCAGCCAGCCCTCCAGCCCGTACAGCTTGATATCCTTTGCCCGGGGGAAATCCTCGGAAAGCCCGTTTAAGTATTCCTTCTTCCGATTCTCCTTCTCCCAGCGATGCTTGTTTTTTTCATAATAGACCGGCTGCCAGCGCGTGGTAAAATAGGAACCGGCCGATACCGCCGCCGTGACGGCAAACAGGATCGGGTTCAGGGATACCAGAAGCCCCGCGTAGGTCACAATTCCGCACAGCCGGATCAGCGCCTGGGACAGATCGTTGCCGAAATACTCCAGCGCACAGTTTCCCCCGCAGGCGTCCCCTAGAGCATATTGCATCACCTTCTTAAAGTCCTGCCTCTCCGTGTTCTCGTAGTCGGTTTTATAGTCCCGAAACTCCATCATCTGCGACTGGTAAACGGAGGTGGGGTAATACTGCAGTCCCTGCTTTCTCCTCTTTACGAACTCATCCAGAATATCCAGCAGCAGAATCCCCGCAAGGAAAACTGAGACTAAAAGCGCCAGACGCCCGAACGCCGCTCCCGCCCCCAGATTATCCAGCAGAACCTTCGTAAAAAAGGACTCCGCCAACGGCAGCAATACCGCCGTCGGAATCGCCGCAAAAACACAAAACACATACTGCCTTTCGGCTCCCCAGAGCCTCCCCAGCGCCCAGACAAGGCTGTCCGCTCTCCCATATCTGCGTTTCTTTTTTTCCATCGCCAAACCCTTCCTTCGCTTTTATAAAACTTTAAGTTTCAAGTTATTTTACCATGTGCACAGAAAAAAAGTGCAATTTGATACCAAACGTTAAAATTTGAGTATCAAATGCACTTTTCCATCCTCTGTTCGTCTTTCTCCCGCTCATTCCACCGGTCTGTCCCGTTCCACCAATTCCCGACAGACCCTCTCGTCGTTCCATTCCGGATGTTTCCTGATCAGGTCACAGATTTCAGAAATACGAGAAGGTTCTTCCTCCAGCAGAGCAGCAATCTCCTCCGCTGTCTGATCTCGAGCAACTTTCTTCCTTACAAGACTTACCAGCTTCCGGGTCTCACCCTGAGTAATACCTTGGGTAATACCTTGAGTAATGCCCTGAGCAATTCCTCTCTCCTCCCCGATCGCAATTCCCTCATCCCGCACATATTCCTCCCTGGCCTTCCGATCCCATTGGTTCATCCGCCACGTCTCATACATCCATCTCAATGTTTTTCCATAGCTCATGGCCCTGACCTCCCTGATCGCTTCCAGCACCCCGGGATTTTCTGTCTTTATCATGTTCAGCTCCTCCTCTGTCTTCGCGTTAAACAGCCGGATCCAGTCGTCCAGCTTCCCGCCGCCCAGATCTTTACGCAACTCAATAATATGTATCTCCATCAGATCCGTAAAATCGTTCCCCTGCCTGTCCCGGAGGCGGTATACCCTGTGGTATTCCGGACTGTCATCTATCTCAAAATCCAGAATACTGATATTGATGCACTTTTTCAGCTTCCCGTAATCCTCTCCCGCCCGCATGTCCTCCGCAAGCATCCTCGCCAGATAAAACGAAACCCTCCTGTCCCAGTATTTTATGGACCTGACCTGCAGCTCGATGTTTACCTTCCTGCCGTCCTGCAGCACCAGCAGGACATCCAGTACGCCCTCCTTCTGCCAAAGATAAGCCTTCCCTAAAACAGGGCTGGCGATCCGCGCGGACTGAATCTCCGCCACGGGGATTCCCAATACGTCGCTGACAAAATGCTTCCTGACCGCCTCGTTGCCCATCAGCCGCTTAAAAGCAAAGTCGTACTTTAACGAAACAAATCCCATCCCGTTTCCCCCTTACCGCAGGAGAAACACACGGGCGCTTCTTTCTATCCGGAATCTCCTGCTTAAATTGTGATTGAATTGAAAAGCATAGATTTTCCGGTGATATACAGAATATCGGATCTGACCCCCGGGATCTTCCCCGTCGGGCTCTGACAGCGGCGGCCGTAAGAATAAGCTTGCCGCCTTGTTTTGAAATGATTATGCTTTGAACTTATTTTAACACGGAAAAAGAGACCAGGCAAGAACTTTCGAAAAAGGATACAAAAATATTTCCTTCCGCGTTTTCCTTCATTTTTTCAAATATCCTCCCGGCCGCGCTTTTTGCCGACCTTTCGGTAGACATCCGCTTCGATTTTTAGTATGATGAACTTACTTCAATAAATAAACGCAGTTTCCGATAACCCATCTCTCACAGAAAGGAGCCAAGAACATGAAAATACTGATCATCGGCGGAACGGGAACCATCAGCACCGCCATCTCAAAACGTCTTGCGGAAAGCGGACACGACCTCTACCTGATCAACCGGGGCAACGCAAACCACCGCATCCCGCCGCAGGCGAATCTGATTCGGGCGGATATCAACGACGAAAAGGTCGTCTCGGAAGCCATCGGCGGCTTATCGTTTGACGCGGTATGCGACTTTATCGGCTTTGTGCAGTCTCAGCTGGAGCGGGACTTCCGTCTTTTCCAGGGTAAAACAAAGCAATTCGTCTATATCAGCTCCGCCTCCGCCTATCACAAGCTTCCCACGGATTATATCGTTACGGAGGGAACCTCTCTCGCCAATCCTTTCTGGGAATACTCCAGAAATAAGCTGCAGTGCGAGGAATACCTGATGAAGCTGTACCGCGACGAGGGCTTTCCCGTCACGATCGTGCGGCCCAGCCACACCTACTGCGAAACCTCGGTTCCGCTGGGGGTTCACGGTCATAAGGGAAGCTGGCAGGTCATAAAGCGCATGCTGGAGGGGAAACCTGTTATCGTCCACGGAGACGGTACTTCCCTTTGGACGATGACCGACAGCAGAGATTTCGCCAAGGGCTTTATCGGCCTGCTGGGAAATCCTCATGCCATCGGCGAGGCCTTTCAGATTACCTCCGACGAAACTCTGACCTGGAACCAGATTTACCAGACCATAGCCCGCTGCCTGGACGTCGAATTCAAGCCTTACTATGTGGCCTCGGAGTTTCTTGCGGCGGTGAGCGATTACGACTTTACCGGAAGTCTTTTGGGCGACAAGGCGAATTCCGTCGTCTTTGACAACAGCAAGCTGAAAAGGGCGGTTCCTGATTTCAGGCCCTCTATTCGGTTTGAGGAAGGCGTGAAAAACGCCGTCGATTACGTTCTCTCCCACGAGGAATGTCAGGTTGAGGACAAAGAATTTGACGAGTGGTGCGACAGAGTGATCGCCGCTCTCGAAAAAGCAAAGGAGGAAATTTCAGCATGGTACAGGTAAAAGGAAGATGGGTGCTGATCACGGGCGCGTCAAGAGGAATCGGGTATCTCACCGCAAAATTCATGGCCGGACAGGGCTGCAACCTTATCCTTCACAGCAGGAAGAAGGAGCACTGCGAAAAGGCACTGGAGGAAGTGAGGGCTCTTGGAATCGAGGCCTGCTGCGTGGAGGCGGAGCTTTCCGATCTCGACAGCGTGCAGGCAATGCTCGCTGAAATCGACCGGATGGGCATGACGGTGGATATTGTGCTCAACAACGCGGGCCTGCAGATTGCTTACCGCACGGATTATTACAAAACGCCGGTTTCGGATTACACGGAAAGCTTTAAAATCAACACCATAGCGCCCGCGATGATCTGCTATCACTTCCTGCCGAAGATGATCGAGCGCGGTTTCGGCAGAATCGTAAACACCACCAGCGGTATTCGGCTTGAGCCTGAACAGGCGGGCTATTCCGCCAGCAAGGCAGCGCTGGATAAGATCACCATCGACTTGGGCTCAAAGCTTCAGGGAACGGACGTCATGATCAACCTTACCGATCCGGGCTGGTGCAGAACCGATCTGGGCGGCCCTCACGCGCCCAATGCGCCGGAGAGCGCAATCCCCGGGATTGCCGTCGGCGCTTTTGTGGACGACAAAAAATCGGGGCGTTACCTTAATGCGCCGCACTTTACGGGGCTTACGCTGGAGGAAGCCGTCGCAAAGGCGGAGCGGGAGTTTGAGAGTCCGTATGGAGGCTGACGGCGAAAAACAGGGATTCTACGGAGCGTAGGTTGCATTCTACGGCGAAACCGACCTATACTGGAGACCAGAAAGGGAGGACGCAAAAATGGATCAGGTTAAAATCGGTAAATTTATCGCGCAGCTTCGCAAAGAAAAAGACATGACTCAGCGTCAGCTGGCGGAAGAAATCGGCGTCAGCGACAAGACGATCTCCAAATGGGAAACCGGGAAAGGACTTCCCGACGCAGGATATATGTCGCCGCTTTGCGAGGCGCTGGGCATCACCGTCAACGAGCTTCTCACAGGGGAAAGGATTCCGGATACGGAATATCAGGCAAGGGCGGAAGAGACCATGATCGCCCTTGCCGAGATGAAGACAGAGGTGGAAGAGGTAAAAAAGAAGGTCATCTCCATGGATAAGAGCGTGGATATGGGGGTCAGTTTCGGAGCCCTGCTGGCCGTGGTGATTTCCTATCATACCTGGTCTTCCATCGGCTGGGCGATGCTTCACGGCATTTTGGGCTGGGTCTATGTGATTTATTACATCATTAAGTACTGACATAGTGTCTGAAAGACACATTTCGCTCGCGGGAATAATGCCGCCGGAAGCCTTACACGGCCCGGCGGCACTTTCCTATCCATCTATCGCTGCAAGCTCTTCCTCCGTGAAATCAAGGTTTTCAATGCACCTTGCGTTCTCGATAATCTGCTCAGGACGGCTCGCTCCTATGAGAACGGTGGTCACCGCAGGGTTGTGCAGCACCCATGAAAGCGCCATTTGGGAAAGCTTCTGTCCTCTTGCGGCGGCAATATCGTTCAGTCTGCTCAGACGCGCCCGCATTTTATCGTCAAGCTGGCCGCCAATCCATGTCGCACCCCTGCCAATTCTCGAATCGGCGGGGATTTCCTTTAGATATTTATCGGTGAGAAGCCCCTGATACAGCGGGGAAAATACCGCCAGACCGATACCGCTTTCAACGGCCGTCCGATCCAGCCCGTCGTCCTCAATCCATCTGTTCAGTATCGCGTAAGAGGGCTGATTGACAATAAAGGGCGTATGCAGCTCCTGAAAAATTTTCATGATCTCCGCGGTCTGCTTCCCGTTATAATTCGACACGCCCACATACAAAGCCTTGCCCTGCCTTACGGCATTGTCAAGAGCAAGAGCCGTTTCCTCAAGGGGCGTATCGGGATCAAAAATGTGATGATAATAAATATCAACGTAATCGAGTCCCAATCTCTTAAGGCTCTGGTCGAGGGAAGCGGTAAGATATTTTCTGGAGCCGTTCCTGTCGCCGTAAGGGCCGCTCCACATCTCATATCCCGCCTTTGTGGAAATACACATCTCGTCGCGGTAGGCGCGCATTCCGTTATCCAGAATGCGCCCGAAATTTTCTTCCGCCGAGCCGTTATAAGGGTTTCCGTAATTATTCGCAAGGTCGAAATGCGTAATCCCCAAGTCAAAAGCGGTGTGTACCATCTCCTCCATATTGGAAAAAACGCTGCCGTACCCGAAATTCTGCCATAAGCCGAGAGACACCGCCGGCAGCTTCAGACCGCTTTTTCCGCAGCGGCGGTAAATCATTTTTTCATACCTGTTTTCCTTTGCCTTGTACATAAAATAACCGTTCCCTTCCAGAAGCACTATAGTGCGTTTACAAATTCCAAAATATACTCACATTGTATGACATCAGACACACGTTTCCTCCTGAAGCAATTCCAGAATTCTTTTCGCTCCCTTTTTTGTATCTGCAATAATTTCCTCCGGCGTCATTTTAATATGGCGCAGGGAATTATATTCCCTGATTTTGCGTATGTCCTCAATATCAAATTTCTTGCTCACAATTGGTTCAGTCATCATCATATTCACCATCTCCTTCTAATAATGCCGACGGCGGATATATCAACAAATCTTTGTATCCTTCCATCGTTGTTATGATTTTCACGCCCTTTACCGTTTTTACATTGACAA
>JAMPIG010000061.1 GCA_023662875.1 Roseburia sp.
TATTATTGAATTTTTAAGGTACATAGGCACTTATTTAAGTGCGAAGTTTGAGTATATAAGTGTTCAAGTGATTTTGGAGTACCCCCGCCGCCTGTAACTGGCAAATGATAATATTGAAAACCTTCCTTAACTGCAAGTCCACAAGGCTGTTTAGAAACTTCCTCATCTGACCTTAAATCCACAAGAGTTGTTATTTTATTATCTAACAGCCATTGAATTTCTTCATCCGTCAAATTCAATGGTACATCACTTCTGATATAATGCATTGTACCTATAGGCAATGCACGGGTATTTCTTGTTGATTTCAATAAAGAGTCCATAGCTCACGTTTCCTCCCATAAATGACGGTTATAAACTTGATTATAGAATACTTGCCTATTAATGTCCGTTTTTAGTGGGTACACAATTCCGAAAAGGGAGTTTATTTTCTACTGCTTTAAGCTTCACCAGATTCTCTTTTCCTTCTCTGTAGCGCCGCCCCGTTAAAACGGGCGGTTTCATCTGGGATTTATTTAACCGCTTGTCCGCCTGTAAGCTCAGGTCTTCGGCGAGCAGGCGTCCTTCATTCTACGGACGTCCTCGCCGGTCGGCTTCCGTCCGGAATACCTGGCCAGCTCGTAAACCTCCGCCATGCCCTGAAGCCCCGTCCTCTCTTCCCCCTCCCGGGCCGTCAGGAAAACAAGTCTCTTCCGGTTATCCGCCTCCGCAGGAGTATGAGAAAGCATCGTCTTCCTGTAAAGTCTGCGGATCCGGGCCGCCGGGCTTAAGGCAGGGAGGGAACGATTGCCGGGAACGCGTCTTTGCCCCGACGGAACCCATTTTTCCCGGACATCGACGCTTTCTCCCTCCGCGATCCTTCGAGCCTCGAACAGACCGCTGCGGAAATGCCGCCGAATCCATTGGATCAGGCGAATCAGGCTTCGGATGGCGGCATAAACCAACAGACAGACCACCGCGATCACGGCTACAGCCTCCAATACCCTCCAAAGCCAGAAGACCTCCTTTGCCTCCGGCAAAAAGGGCATCTCCCCCGTCGAGGGCGGTGCCGCCTGATCGGGAATATATTCAGACGCTCCTTCCTCCGCCTGGAACAGAGAGAAAAAGGCTCGCAGCAAAGCAAACAACCCCCGCTTGATAAGGCCTGCCAGCCGATCCAGCCAGACAGCGTTGGTTCCCAGGAACATGACCGCCGAGCCAAGCACTGTGTAGCCCAATACCAGCCCCAGGCCGGAGCGCAGCATCTCCTGCTCGGGAAGATTTCCGGCGCTGCTCTTATTCACAAAAAGGAAATCCATAAAATGCTGTAGGTACTGCACAATGTTATAAAGGGCAAAAAAGCCGATCAGCGCCGCCAGGTAATAAATTTCCCAGCCCGCTATCTCACCCTGGTAAGTATGCAGCAAAAAAGCCAGAACGTACACGGCCGCCGCCAGCACCGGGGAAAGCGGCTCCGTATTGTAAAGCTCCTGGTGCTTCAGGCTTACGGCACAGGAACGAATCAGATAGCCGACCGCGCAGAGAATGCAGAGCAGCCGACTGACCGAACCGGCCGCGGGTACGAGAAGAGAAAGCGCCGCCACCGCCAGATGCGCTCCCAGAAACAGAAAAAAATTCTTGATTCTGGATCGGATCAGGAAAAAAAGGAAGGGAAAAAGACCGGCCAAAACCCACATCAGCAGATCCGGCCTTTCCGACCGCGTAAAGTTCTGGATCAACAAAAAGACCGGGAACAATATCCAGTGGTTCATCTGCTCCGCCAGAAATTCAGTTATAAGGTCAATCCCCTTTTTTTTCATATGGTTCCTTCGCTCCTTGTCCTGACTCGTCTTGCCCGACTCGGTCAATTTCGCCCAGGGTCTATCGCCGCAAACAATAAATTCACGTCTTGCGAGGATTCTATGGTCGTGAACCACGGAATTCACGCTTCGCGGGAAATTTACGGCTATAAATTAAAATGCACCAGCTGGATACGCGCCTCCAGGGAAGGCGGCAGCTTTGGCGTCTGATGCCCTTCCACCGGGTAATACCAGATAAAGTCCTTTCCGCTCTCCTGCAGACGCTCCAGCAGGCGGACAAAGTCGTCGTACTGATTAGGCGACACAAAACAGATCAGGCAGTTTTCCTCTGCGGTGAGAAGCCTCTCCTCAAAGGTATCGGGAAAGGACACGGGTTTCTTCTCCGTATCCAGCCTCGCCAGGGCGCGGCAGACCGCGTCCAGCTGCCCTTCCCCGGCCCTTGCGCCGATCTCCAGGTGCTTCCCCGTCAGGATATCCACCCCGTTGCCGCAGCAGGAGGTCTGGATTCCCTGCTGCAGGAAGCAGGCGCATAAACCAGCGGTGATGCGCAGCGCCATCTCCACGCTGGCGTCCTTTTTCAGAATATTGTCGTCCTGTATGTTAAAATAAATCCGAACATTCCGCAGCGAAGTATAATTCTTCTGATTTACCTTGAAATCGCCGGTCTTTGCCGTGGCCTTCCAGTTGATGCTGCGCATATCGTCATAGGGCTGATACTCCCGGATCCCACGGTATTCAAAGGGATCCTCCAGAAGATGCCTCTTCGCCAGCTGTTCCCCGTTCAGACGAACCAGGGATCGCTTCATCTCCTCGTTGACCCAGGGCTTAGGGTAGACGTAAACCTCTGTGCGGAAAGAGACGGAGGACGTCATCTGATTCATCAGGAACAGATCCGCCGCCACCAGATCCGCGCCCTCAATGGTATAATAGCCCCTTCGGCCTCCGGTAAATTTCAGCGTCCGCGTAACCCGCTCTCTTCCGCCGACCCGGAAAATATCGTTTCGGTAAAACTGGTCGGTAGTCCGGGAGCTCTCGTCCCCCGCGAAGAGAAGCTGTCTGTCCGTCCGGAATTTTACCTTCAGCATAGCCAGCGGAAGACGCTTGCGGTTTTCGATGATTTCCTTCAGCTCCCCCTGCTCTCCCTCCGTGATATGATCCTGGGAAAAGCGGATGTCAACCAGCAGCTCCCTTCTCCAGAGCTTCTGATAGAGAACTCTCTGCCCCAGAAAAAAAAGCAGAAACAGGAGGGCAATCCCCAATAGCCGAATCATGACGCAAAGTCCTCCGTAGGTACGGCGACTGTATCGAAAGCCCTCCTGACAATACTCCGGGCACCCTCCGCCTGCCCCGGGCCGTAACCCATCACAATCCGATGCGCCAGCACGGGAACCGCCAAGGTCTTCACATCGTCCGGCGTCACGAATTCCCGGCCTGCAAGATAGGCAAACGCCTTTGCGCAGCGCATCAATGCCAGCGTACCTCTGGTACTGACGCCGCAGATTACCTGCTCGCCCGTTCGGGTCGCGGCCGCCAGATCCGTGATATATTCCAGAACACAGCGGTGTATCGATACGCTCTCCGCCTCCTTTTTCGCCGCCGAGAGCTCCTCCAGCGTCAGTACCGGAGTCAGCTGCTCCAAGGGATCCGCGTCCCGGTACCGCTCCAGAATCGCAATCTCATCCTCTCTGTCCGGAAGACCCATGGATAGCTTCATGATAAAACGATCCATCTGGGCCTCCGGCAGCGGAAAGGTTCCGGCGGTCTCCACAGGGTTCTGGGTTGCCAGGACGAAAAAGGGATTTCCCGGGGAATAAGACGTGCCGTCGATCGTAACCTGCCGCTCCTCCATACATTCCAAAAGTCCGGCCTGGGTTCTGGGCGTTGCCCGGTTGATCTCGTCCGCCAGAAGGATGTTTGTAAAGACGGGGCCTTTTCGCAGCACAAACTCATTTTTCTGCCGGTCAAAGATATTCAGCCCCGTAATATCGCTGGGCAGCAAATCCGGCGTAAACTGAATCCGAGAGAATTGAGCGTCGACGGTTTTCGCCAGAGCCTTCGCCAGCTTGGTCTTTCCCGTCCCCGGCATATCCTCCAGCAGCACATGGCCGTCCGCCAAAAGCGCCGTCAGGAGCAGCCGGATCGTTTCCTCCTTCCCGATGATGACCTTTCCGATATTTTCCATTACCTTTCTACAGAGCGTTTCTCCGCCGTTCATGTTGTTCCTCCGTTTATTTTCCAAGATTGTCCGCTTTTACCAAATTCTCGTCGCCGCTTTTCCTTCCATTCGGAAATTCCACCTCGGTCAGGGAAGAATGCGAAGCATTCTTCTAAGCGTCTGACAGGACGCTTTTTTACCAGATAAACAGTTCTTTCCCTGTCAGCTTCATCAGCGCCTCCAGAAAGTAATAATCCCCGTAGATGATCGAGGTCTCCGGATCGGGCTGGTGATAGGCCGCCGTACATTTCTGCAGCACATCATCCTCCGCCTCGTTCCAGTTGCACCGTTGCTCCGCCAGGGTATGAAGCAGCTTCAACGCCGCATCCAGATACCCCTGGCTCTTCGACCCCTCCGCTATCTTAGCCAGCTCGAGAAAGCCGCAGGCCGCGATAGCCGCCGCTGTGGAATCCTCCAGCGTTACTTCCTCCGGCTGGCAGAAATCCACCGGAATCAGCCCGCTCTCGGGAATATGCGCCTGAAAATATCCGGCGATTTTCTCCGCGGTGGCAAGGTAAGCCGGATCCTTTGTGTGAAGGTAACTCAGAGTAAAGCCGTACAGCCCCCAGCTCTGCCCTCTGGTCCAGGACGAGCCGTCTCCGTACCCCTGTCCGCCGTAGCTTCTCACCATCTCCCCGGTATTTACGTCGAACTCCACGATATGATTGACGGATCCGTCCTCGCGCACGAAATTTTTCCGGGCCGTATCGGCGTGTTGGACAGCCGTCTGAAGATAGCGGGGATCCTTTGTGGTCTCCCAGGCCCAGTAGAGCAGAGGCAGGTTCATCATGCAGTCGATGATGGCCCAGCCGCGGCGGTCGTTCTTATCGTCCCAATCGTTCCAGGCACGGAGGAACCGTCCCGCGTGGTTAAACCGTCCCGCCAGATTGTCCGCCGCCAGGATTCCCCTGTTGCGGGAGGCCGGATTCCCGGTTACACGGTAGTCCGCCACCGCCGTAGTCAGCCATTTAAATCCGTTGTCGTGGTCGAGCATGTCAGCGTTTAGGAAATTCCGATCCAGCTTTTCCTCTACCTTTTCGGCGATTTTTCGATACTTTTCCTTGCCGGTTAAGGTATAGAGCTGCCACATGATTCCGCCCCAGAATCCGTTGGTCCACCAGCCGATCTGATCTCCGGCGGATCGATCGTCATGGACGCCATTGACTACTGTGTAGGGAATCTTCTCCGCCGACCGGTTGCTGACCTGATTCATTTTTTCCTCCAGGCGAGACAGTGTTTCCTCCGCCCATTTTGCCTGTTCTTCGCTGATTTTCATCGTCTGATTCCTCCTGACAATACTCTGCTTCTGAATACAATTCTATCACAACATCATTAATATTACTATCAAAATTTCACGTCCCGTTCCGTTCTTTCCCGGGAGACTTGTTCATAGGATATACCAAGCCCTTCCAGACAGGTGAATCATATGAACCATACTACCTCTGAGCAGAAGCTGCGACTGATCCAGCAGATCCGCTCCCGCTACCGGGAGAACCGTTACGACCTGTACAACCGGGAAAAGATTCTGTACGGCCGGGCCGACTATCCGTCCTATGAGGAATTTCCCGAGGAGGAAGGAGAAGGAACGGATCCGGAAGCTCCTGTCTCCGGCTTCCGAGTCCGTCTGTTCCTGGCGGCGTTCTTGTTTGCGGCGCTGGTGGCTATGGATATCAATGACGTCCGGATCGCGGGGATTACGGCGGACACCGTCATGGAAGCAATTTCCGCAGATTACGAGTCCCGGATCGATCAGTGGATAGAAACCCTTTCCGACACGGCGATGCCATCTGCCGCCGATGCGAAGGAGACGCAAAGTCAGAGTACCCCGCAGAGGTAGTCGTAAGCGTTTCGGATATTGCGCTGGTTCCCGGCGATGAAATAATAATCCTGTTGCTCTCCCTCGGTACAGAGGTAAGAGCCGTAGGCCGGAATATCGCAGCAGACGACAGCTCCGGAGGATACAGGCAGAATCCCATATCCCCTGTCTGACAGGAGAAAGGGCAGCTTTCGCCCGTCGGACAGATAATAGGCGCTGCCCCGCAGCTTCAACGCCTCCCTGTCCGAAACGGGAGGCATAGCGAAGAGCTGCTCGCCCTTCTGCCAGTCCAGAAAGAGCCATTGCTTTCCCTTCTCCAGCTGGCGGCTTTCCTGCCGTTTCTCGGCAAGAAGCGTCTTTCCCCTCCCGTCCAGGTAAGTCAGCGCACCCGAGGCTTTTTCCACGCTCACCCTTACCTCTCCCGCCGACAGCTCTAAAATCTTGCCGTTATCGCGGTATTTCCAGTTTTTTTCCGACTTGTCCACAGCAATCAGCGGATGGGTTCCCGCGAGGATCGCGGAGCTTCTGGCAAAGGTAATCCGAAGGATAGAGCCGCTGACGGGACAAAGCCGCATGGTTCCATAGGCGCTCTGCAGATACAGGCCGTCCTCCTGTCTGGAGACCCAGCGCACGCCCGAATTGATTCTGGCATGTCCCGCGGGGCGCAGGCTTTCGGTGGGAGGCATATCTCCGAAGGAGAAAGGAGAAACCGACGCGAACCGGGAATCGGATCTGCGGCTTCCCGATTCCGTTTCGGACAGCCCGAGAGCGGATCGCACCGTGCTCCCCGAAGCGGAATCGGGAGCCATGTTCCCTATGCCGCCCGCCAGTCGGGGTTGCGCCGTGACCGCTATGATTTTGGGGGAGATTTTTATTCTGGGACGGCTTATTCCCGTTTTGCCGGATTCTGGCTCCGTATCTCCGGTATCCGGATTTTTCCCCGTTCTGCCCGCGGACTCCGGTTTTATATCCTGTTGGATGTTTCCGGTTTCGCCGTCAAGTGTCTTATTTTCGTCCGGCCTTAAGCCTTCGGTCTGCGCCTGGGCCAGTATCTCCTGACCGGGATTCGTCCGGCGACCGGAACGCTGCCGCTTCTCTGCCTGTTCGGATTCTGCCTCCGGGCCTCCGCAGTCGAAACGCTGCTCCGTCAGAGGTCTTTTTTCCTGGTCGGAAATGTTCCCGCATCCATAGTCCGAATCCTTTGCATCCTTTTCCGGCACCGGATCGGCGATCAGTCCGGTCAGATCTCCCCGGTACAGGATATGAAGCTCGTGCAGCGCCCGGGTAGCCGCCACGTACAAGAGCTTCGCGTGGCCGTCGTCCGACGGATAATCGGCCCTGACCGGATCCCAGATCAGGACGGTATCGAATTCCAACCCCTTTGTATATTCTACGGGAAGCACCATGATCCCGCTTCCGAAATTGAGCTTTTCCAGATCGCTCTCCATGATTTCGATATGCTTTGCCAAAAGCTCCGCGGTCTCCGCCGCGCTTCTGACGTCCCGGCAGACTACAGCAATCGTGTCGTACCCCTGCTCCTGCCAGCTGCGGCAAATTTCCGCCGCCCGCTTCGCTAAGGCCTCAGCAGATTCCCCCGTCTCCTTCCTGATCTGCGTCTCTGCTTTCAAAGCAGATTCCCCCGCCGCTTCCCGATGATCGCTCCCCTCCAGCCGCTCCACCGCGACCTCCCGGCCGTGGCGGATGATGGGCTCCGCGGGATAGATGGAAAAGCTTCCGTGGCGCAGGATCTCTGTTGCAAAGCGGGAGATTTCCACCGTGTTCCGGTAGCTCTTGCGCAGCACGCCGAAGGAATCCATTGCATCCGGCAAAAGCAGTCGTCGGAGGGCTTCCCAATCTCCCAGACCGTAACCGAAATGAATATTCTGGGAAACGTCCCCCATAACAGTATAAGTACAGTCCCGGATACAGGCGTGCAGAACCAGATAAGCCATCATCCCGAAATCCTGGGCCTCGTCCACGACAATATGATGGGCCTCGCTGATCACCTCCGTCTCCTTGACCCATTTATAGAGCAGCGCCAGGGCCGCCAGATCGTAGACGTCAAAGGAATCCGACGGGACAGCCACGTCCAGCCCCTTCTCCCTCTGCTCCGCCAGAAATTTCCGGTATAAGTCGTAGATGGAGCCCTTCCAGCGGCTCGGCCCGTAATAACCCCGGTAAGCCCGCAGAATCGCCTTTCTCTCCTCCTCGGTATACTTGACGCCCTTCCCCAGGAACTCTTCCTGGATTTTGACGATCAGCCGGTCGTTCAGCATATTGATCTTGCTCTGGATCGAGACGGCGGGATTCTGGACGATATAACGTTCCACCGCGTCACGATCCGCGATTCTGACGGAGGTAAGAGGCTTCCCCTCCGCCCTGTCCTCCTCCCGACGGTCAAAGATACGGCTCTTCCCGTCCCAGAGCCCTTCCACAAACTGGCGCGGGTAGAGGAAAACGTCTTCCCGGCGGATCGATGCCTGCTCCAGCCGCCGGATAAAAGCCTCCAGATCCTGGAACCAGCTCTCCTTCCCTTTGACGGCGTCCCTTGTCCCAAAGACCGGGCGGACGCTGTATTTTTTCTCGTCCCAATCCTCGTAGAGCAAGCGGATGAACAACTGTTCCATCGTCATCTGCTTTACGCCGTATACGTCCAGATCCGGCAGGACGCCGGTGATGTAATTCAGGAGAATCCGATTGCTGCCCACAATATAAAAATCCTCCGGGCGGAAGCGTTCCTGATAATTGTACAGAATAAAGGAGATCCGATGCATGGCGACGGTGGTTTTCCCGGAGCCGGCCACTCCCTGAACGATGACGTTGTGATAAGGAGATTTCCGGATGATCTCGTTTTGCTCCTTCTGGATCGTCGCCACAATCTCCCCCAGCACAGCCTCCTTGTTCCGGGAAAGATACTTTGTCAAAAGATCGTCGTTGGCCACCACCTCCGTATCATAGTAATCCAGGAGCTTTCCGTCCTCGATCTCATAGGTTCTCTTCAGCTGCAGGTCGATGGGCAGTTCCTTCCCGCCTGGCGCGGTATAACTGCATTTCCCCAGACCGTTCTCATAGTAGGTGTTTGCCACCGGCGCGCGCCAGTCCACCACGACCCAGTTGGTCTTATCCCGGGAGATGCCGCCCTTGCCGATATAAAGGGATTCTTCCTTTCCCAGCGTCTCGTCCCGGAACACGATCCTGCCGAAATAGGGCTTCGACCTGGCCTTTTCGTTCCGGGTCAGCGCCCGCTTCATGTGATCGTTCAGGGTAATCGTGTTGTTCAGGAGCGTCCAAAGTTCGACGTCGTTGTCGTGGTAATGCTCCAGCATCTCGTCGATCTCCGCCTGCATCCGTGCGACCTCGCCTCCGTATTCCTCCAGATTACGGTCGATCACCCTCCTGGTCTCCTCCAGATACCGTTCCTCCGATTTTCTGTCCGTATGATTCATAACCCGCCTCCTGTTCTGCCTGATAGAAAAAGTATAGCGGAAATAAAAAATATTACTAGACTTTTCTTTTGGTTTCTGTTAAAGTGTTGTATAGAGTCGTGCCTGAAAAAGCTGCCGCGTTAGCGACAGCTTTTTGACGTTATATCGACTTCTTTTTATTCATGTACCCCGTTTTCGAAATCGCTGTACACTTCCCGTCATGCCGCTTGCGGCGGCACAAACAATTGGTGCAAGTCCGGAAGAATGCCCGCACAAAGAGGTGGGCTGCGCCCCCTCTTGGGCATTCTTCTGTGTGCAACTTAGATTTTCTAAGGCAGCGCACTTTGCTGCCTTAGAAAATCTTTGCACACTTATCCGTGCCTCCGTGCCAGCTCGGCGGTGATATCCTCCCAGCTGACATCCTCCTGCGCCATCAGCACCATCAGATGATACAGGAAATCACTGATCTCATACTTTACCTGAACGGCGTCGGGGTTCTTGGCGGCAATGACAATCTCCGTCGCCTCCTCCCCCAGCTTTTTCAGAATCTTATCGATCCCCTTGTCAAAAAGGTAATTGGTATAAGAGCCCTCCTTCGGATGCTCCTTTCTGTCCTTGATAACGTCCAGAACCTCCTGAAAGACCATCAACGGGTTCGCGCTTTCCTCATATTCTTTGTCGGCGATCTCATGAAAGAAGCAGCTTCTCGCCCCTGTATGACAGGCAGCGCCTACCTGGGAAACCTTGGCCAGGATGGTATCCATATCGCAGTCAGCGGTCAGGCTTTTCGCGTACTGAAAGTGACCGCTGGTCTCGCCCTTGATCCAGAGGGACTGCCTGCTTCGGCTGAAATAAGTCATCTTTCCGGTAGCAAGGGTCTGGCAGTATGCCTCCTCGCTCATATAGGCGACCATCAGTACCTCCAGGGTACGGTAATCCTGCACCACAACGGGAACCAGACCGTCGCTGTTCTTTTTCAGATCCGACCACTGGTAAGCCGCCTCAAAGACCTCCACCGGAATACCGTTTTCCTTGCATAATCCCTTTAAAGCCAGGATTTCCCTGTAATTGTCATTGATCGTATTTCCTGTAACGCCGCAGACGTTCTCATAGGCAAAGATCTCCATCAGCTTATTCAGGGCGATCTGATTGATCTGCACATAAAAGGGCAGCCCGATGCACCGCTCCGTCTCCCGGATCTGATGAGGATTCATCAGCAGCATGGCGGACACATAGGTTTCGACCAGCTCCTTATGCGCTTCCAGCACCTGAGGATCGTTGTAGGAAATCAGTATTTTATCCCGGCCGAATTTCAGGGAAACCTCCTCCGTGAGGGCGATATTCCCCTCCTTCTCATAATCCAGCGCCGCTCTTCGACAGCCCGCGTAAAGCAGCTTCTTGACGTCCTCCATGCGCCTTATGTTCCCCGCACCGATCACATCCATCTCCGCCAGGCTGCAGATATCCCGCAGGATATCCAGCGCTTCCTCGTGTTCTGCATCCTCTTCCGACAGATCGAACACAATCAGCTCATCCGCATTATTTTCGTTATAGAGCCTTACCAGGCGTAAGGGATCCGTCTCCACGATAGAAAAATCTCCCCGTCCCCGGACAGCGTGTCCGCGGTAAAGATAAATGCAAGGTACAAATTTTTTGACAATCATAGCGCCTCTCTTTCGTTTTTGATACCATGCAGCAAGTCAGTTTCATCCCTGAGATTCTGCGGGCCTGCCGGGACTATTACAGACCGAATCGCCGGAGGAACCTCATTCCTCATATCGGTTTAGCAAACGCCGCTCACAATCTCCCCTTTGTACTCAGCACATCGTTGATTCTTGTGTCTATACGGGTCGCGTTATCCAGCGCCTTCGCAAAGGCCTTAAACATGGCCTCGATCATATGATGGGAATTCTGACCCTCCAGCAGCTTCAGGTGCAGATTCATTCCGGCGCTGTAGGAAACCGCATAGAAAAATTCCCGAACCAGCTCCGTATCCAGACCGCCCACCCTTTCCGCCGGGAAACGGCAGTCGAAGTTCAGGTAAGGCCTCCCGCCGAGATCCACGGCACAGAGCGCCAGGGCGTCGTCCATGGGAAGCAGGAAGGAACCGTAGCGGCAAATTCCCTTCTTGTCTCCGACAGCCGCCGCGACGGCCTGTCCCAGGACGATTCCGGTATCTTCCGTCGTGTGATGCCCGTCCACCTCCAGATCGCCCTTAACCTGGCAGGTCAGGTCAAAGAAACCGTGCCTGGCAAAGCTTTCCAGCATATGATCCAGGAGCCCGATCCCGGTAGAAATCTCCGATTTCCCGGAGCCGTCCAGATTTAATGTCAGATGAATCTCTGTCTCCTTCGTTTTCCGGCTGATGCTTGCGGTTCGCTCCATCCTTATACCCCCTTGTGCGGTTTTCAGGAAGAATCGTAAGGCTCATCTTGCGATTCTTCTAGGCGAACGAGTTCGTTTTGTGTAACCTGGATTTTCTTAGCAGACGTCCTAAAGAGATGTGTTAAACACCCTCTTGACCGCTTGGAAAATCTTTATACACTGTTCTCAAATCTAACTTTAATGCTGTTTGCGTGCGCTGTCAAGCCTTCGCTTTCCGCGAAGGTCTCGATCTGTCGGTGTACCTTCTGCAGAGCCTCTCGGGAATAAGAGATGATGCTGGTCTTCTTGACAAAGTCGTCAACGCTTACCGGAGAAAAGAATTTTGCTGTGCCGTTGGTGGGCAGAATGTGGTTCGGCCCGGCAAAGTAATCGCCCAGCGGCTCGGAGGAATATTCGCCCAGGAAGATCGCTCCTGCATTCCGCACCTTTGTCATGACAGAGAAGGGATCCGCCGTCAGAATCTCCAGATGCTCCGAGGCGATCTCGTTGACCGCCTCAATCGCGTCGGCCATGCTTTCCGCAATCAGGATATAGCCGTACTGCTCCAGGGATTTCCGAATAATCTCTTTTCGGGACAGACTTTCGCAAAAGACGTCAATCTGCCGGGATACCTGCTCCGCCAGCTCTCTCGAGGTCGTAATCAGGATCGCGCTGGCCAGCTCGTCGTGCTCTGCCTGGGAGAGAAGATCCGCCGCCACATAATCCGGCCGCGCCGTCTCGTCCGCCAGAACCAGGATTTCGCTGGGGCCTGCGATGGAATCGATGCTGACATAGCCGTACACCGCCTTCTTCGCCAGGGCTACGAATATGTTTCCCGGCCCCGTAATTTTATCAACCCTGGGGACGGACTCCGTACCGAAGGCCATGGCTGCAATGGCCTGGGCCCCTCCCGCCCGGTAGATCCGGTCAACCCCAGCGATATCCGCCGCCACAAGCGTCCCCGGATTGATTCGGCCGTCCGGCCCGGGCGGCGTCGTCATAATAATTTCTGACACGCCCGCTACCTTCGCGGGAATCACGTTCATCAGCACGCTGGAGGGATAGGCCGCCTTCCCGCCGGGAACATAGACGCCCGCCCGGGCGATAGCCGTAAAACGCATCCCCAGAATTGTGCCGTCCTCCTTCGCGTCAAACCAGCTGTTCCGCAGCTGCTTTACATGAAAAGCGCGGATATTCTCCGCCGACTCCCGGATTACCTCCTCCAGCCCCGGCTCCAGCGCCTGATAGGCCTCCTCGATCTCCTGCCGCGTGACCTTTATATTATCCGGCGTTGTATCGTATCCGTCAAATTTCCGGGTATAGTCAAAGAGCGCGCTGTCCCCCTCTTTCCGGACTCTCTCGATGATCTCGCTGACCACCGATTCATACTGCGTATAATGATTGGGACTCCGCTTTAAAAGCTGGTTTAAGATATCCCGTTTTGTGTCCCCTGTCAATTCCTGTATTCTCATAAACTCCTCCTCTTTGCACTTTACGGGCTTAGAAAATCTTTGCACACTTACCGTCATGCCGCCTGCGGCGGCACAAACCAATCCCACGGAACCATTCGGTTCCGAGAGGAATGCCTGCACAAAGAGGTGGGCTGTGCCCCCTCTTGGGCATTCTTCCGTGTGTAACTTAGATTTTCTTATGTAGCGTATTTTGCTACATTAGAAAATCTTTACACACTTTACCAGCGCCCTGATCCGCGCCGCCTCCATCTGCATACTGACCGGATTTACAATCATCCGGGCGGAAAGCGGACAGACCTCCTCCAATACCTCCAGACCGTTTTCCTGCAGCGTAGAGCCGGTCTCCACAATATCCACAATCACATCCGACAACTCCACCAGCGGCCCCAGCTCCACCGAACCGTTGAGCTTGATAATATCCACGGTCTGATGCTTCCGGTTATAAAAATAATCCTTCGCAATATTCGGATACTTGGTCGCCACCCGGATCCTCTCGTGGTGCAGAAGGAGTTCTCTGGCTGACGCCGGGCCGCAGACGCACATCCGGCACTTTCCGAAGCCCAGATCCAATACCTCATACACGCTCCGATCCTCCTCCAGGATCGTATCTCTTCCCACGACGCCGATATCCGCCGCGCCGTACTCCACATAGGTCGGCACATCCGGCCCCTTCGCCAGGAAGAACCGGAGCTTCCTCTCCTCGTTGACAAAAATCAGTTTTCTGGAATCCTTCTCCTTCATCTCCTGACAGGTGATCCCCAATTCCTCCAGGAGGGCTAATGTCTCCGACGCCAGCCGCCCCTTGCTGAGCGCCAGCGTCAGGTATCTTTCCTCACTCATAATGTTACCCTGTCCTCCGCAGGCGTCAGCACCGCCGCCTGGCCCATGGCGCGAAGCTTTTGTACCTCCGCCAGCTTTTCCAAAAAATTGTCTTGCCGGTAGTAAATTGTCTGCACCGGTTCCGGAAGCGGAATCTCCGCATGCTGTCTGGAAAGCGCCTCCAGAATAGGATCGATCCCCATACAGAAGCCGATGGCAGGACTGTCCTTCCCGAATTGATGCAGGAGCCGGTCATACCGCCCGCCCTTGACCACCGCATCCCCCAGACCATAGGTATAGACTTTAAAAACCACGCCCGTATAATAGCGGTATTTACTCAGGAGCCCCAGGTCAAAGGAAATATACTCCTCCACTTCATACTCCCGCAAAACCTCCCTGAGCCGCTCCAGCCGCCGTATTGCCGCCAAAGATCGGGGATTTTCCGCCATCTCGGCCGCCTGGGACAGCGAGCACATGTTACCGAACAGATCCGCCACCTTTAACAGCCGGGAAAAATAAGGCTCCTGAACGCCCTTCTCCTGCAGCAGCTCCTGGGCCGCGAAGAAATTTTTCCCGGAGATCCGGCTTCTCAGCTCGTCCTCTGTATCCTCGTCCAGCCCGGCCTCCTCGCAAAGCCCTTTAAAATATTCCACCTCGCCGACAGTTACCTGGAATCGCTGCAATCCAGCTTCCAGAAGCGCCCGGATCACCAGACTGATGATCTCCGCGTCAGCCTCCACGGAAGGGTCTCCCAGCAGCTCCGCGCCCATCTGAGTCGATTCCTTCAGCTTTCCCTGAAGGTTTGATGTATTGGTATACGCATTCCCCGCATAACAGAACCGCAGAGGTGCCTGCTCCTCACAAAAATATTTTGCGGCGCACCGGGCGACGGACGGCGTGAAATCCGGCCTCAGAACCAGCGTATTGCCCTCTTTATCGAAAAACTTGTAAAGCTCCCGGCTGGACGTCGTACCGATTTCCCGGGAAAACACGTCAAAGAACTCAAAGGTAGGCGTTTGAATTTCTTCGTAACCATACAGACGGATACACTGGCGCAGCCGCCTCTCCACCTCCTGCTTGCGATAAAATTCCTTCCCGTAAATATCCCGGACTCCCTCCGGAGTATGTAATAACTGTCTGTTCAACTGCGGCTCCTCTCGAAACGCTTTACTGTGCTACCATGTGAAAGCGAACTATTCGTAGTATAACCAAAGAAGCGGAGTCTGTCAAGGATATTTTGTCATGGCTGTTTTGTCATGACCTTGCGCCATCCACCGCTTTTTCAGATTTCTGAATTTCGCTCTGTTTTACAAGAATGCTGCCGTTCAACCCTTCGGTCGGGATACATCGCTCGCGAACGGAAAGTCCGACAAAAAGGAATTGAATATATGCTCTCTGTCTCTTGCCGTTTCAAAATATGGCAGACCGTATTTTCGGCATTGTTCTTTCATACAGATACTCTGCTCCACAAGATATACCGCGCCCTCCCGCAACTCTTCATCCGATTTGTAAAAGGTATAATCCTTCTCCGTGTCATACTTCTTTTGGATGGCGAACCGCTCCTCCGGCGTTACGTCGGACGTAAGGAAATAAAAGATTTCGCAGTTCGCCCCGTAAATATATTTCATATAATCCTCCGGCAAAAGCTGATACATATCCAAAACCATACCGGGACAAAACTCATCGTATTCGCCGCTCTCCAGCATTGCCCGGACAAAGGGAGCCATCTTGCCGCTGATCATACGCAGGGTTTCCATGAAGGACAGTCCCGCATAAGTGTTTACCCCGGTCTCGGGGAAGCATTTTTCAAATCCCGCTATGATGGAATCCATACTGACATGCTGATACCCGTATTGTTTTGACAGCAGGCGGGAAATCGTGCTTTTCCCGGCTCTTGGAACGCCTGCGATAATGATATTGTTTTTCATTTACCTGTCCTCCAAATCCTTCTGCAGAATATCCAGATACGGCACCAGAATTCCATGCTTTTTCGGCAGAAGATAGGCCGGATTCAGCTCCTCGTAGCGGAAGCTCTTCCGGCCTCCCTCCTTCGCTCTGTCCCAGAAAAAGAGCAGCATCTCCAGCGGCAGGTAATAGAGCACGTCTTTATGCGTGTAATAGATCAGGAAAAAGGAAACGCCGCCCTGCTTCTCAAACTTCTTCATAAATTCCACCTGATGCTCATGAATGTTTTGCAGGGCAAAGGTATCCGTTGCGCACTCCTTCGCGTCGAAGCACACCGGGATCCCCTGTACCGCGCCGATATAGTCCACGGTACTCTTCTGCTCGAAATAGGCCAGCGTGATCTGATGGTGCTCCTTATCCATCTTAATCGGCGTGATCGGCGTGGGAACCTTCTGAATCAAAGCCAGACCCGCTTCGTCATATTTTTCGTTTGTCCGGTTGATCATATCCTCCAGCGTAGAACCGCGCAGTCCCCTGGAATTCCATGTAGCCATTGTGTAACCGTACCTTTCTGCTTCTCCTCATTCTTCCAAGCCAGCAAAATGACTTTAAGAAAACCCCAGCCCCGCCAGAATCCTTTCAAATTCTTCCGGACAGGGCGCCGTAATCGTCTTTTCGCTCCAGGCTGCTCCGATCCCCTCCCCGCAGGGCGGAAAAACTACCCTGGAAGCGTGGAGAAGCTGATGGGAAAGCCCAAAACGCTCTTTCAAAAGCCGGTTAACCTTCTCATCGCCATACTTGGGATCCCCGATCAGGGGATGTCCCAGGCTGGCAAGATGAGCCCGGATCTGATGGGGTTTCCCGGTAATCAGCTCTACCTCCAGAAGCGTATAATCTCCTCTCTGCTGCAGAGGCCGATAGGCGGTACAGATCGCTTCCCCGGCTCCTTCGCCGTCCTGCTCCTGTCGGACGGCAACCTGATTGCGCCTTTTATCCTTCACCAGATATCCGTTGATTCTGGCCTCCTTCTCCAGATTTCCCACACAGATAGTATAGTAAAATTTCCGAATGCTCCTCTCCCGGATGCACCGGCTGAGATATTGCGTCCCGGCCAGGGAACGGCCGCAGAGCACCAGTCCGCTGGTATTCCGATCCAGCCGGTTGCAGACGGAGGGGCGGAAGGCCGCCAGATCCCGGCGCAGAGAAGGATCCTGTTCCAGCAGCCATCCGATCATCCACTCGTTCAGGCTGATGTCCGACGCGGACGCCTTCTGGGACAGGACTCCGGCCGGCTTAGAGAGTGCCAGTATATCGGCGTCCTCATAGATGACCCGAATCCCTTTCAACTGTCGGCAGGCCCGTTGAAATTGCCGTTCTTCTGAGTTGTCGCCCGCCTCCGGCAGTCTTCCCGCAAATTTGAAAAAGGTCTCCTCCGAGAAGAAGAAAGCCACCGCATCCCCCTGCGCCAGAATCTCAGACCCTTCCGCCTTTTTCCCGTTTAGGGTAATATTTTTCTTGCGCAGCATCTTATAGAGGAAGCCGGTTCCGGCCCCCGGCAGATACTTCCGCAAAAATTTATCGAAGCGCTGCCCCGCCTGATTTTTCCCAATGATTACCGATTGCATACCGTGTCCTTTTCCAAGTCAAAGCTGACTGCATACCATTCCTTTTTCTGTGTCAATTCGTTCGATGCGGCAAACGGAATTCTGAAAATCCCGACATAGCAGCGAAAAGAGAGCTTTTCCCGTCCTGCACCCTTCCCAAAGCCTTGGCAGAGCCTATAAAATTACGCTCTTCAACGTCTCAATCAAAGCGTCCTCGCCGGGAGCCTCCTCCAGCAGCTGCATCTGCTCCAGCCGTTCCGTATACTTCGGAAGGGATCGGAAGATTTTCACCGTGACATCCTTATGCCCGTCCAGCTTCAGAATCTCCTGAAGATGCTTGTAAAAGGCCTGCTCCTCAAAATCTGCCTCCGCAAAGCCGCAGACGCTGCCGCCTCTTACGGCCAGATGGCTGACCGCATAATTTTTGCTGTAGGAGGTAAAAACGCAGTCATATAATACCGCAAGTCCCTCGCTGTGCTTCTGAATCTCGGCCGCCGCCTCCGGGGAACAGCTTCGGAAGCGCAGGAACATGATCGCGCTCACCGCGCTCTTGGAGGCAGGCAGGCAGCCCAGCACCGCCACCACCGTCAGCAGGTTCAGACGGCTCCCGGTCTGGAGCCAGCCCGCGGCAAACAGCGCGGCGGACACGGCAAAATAGAGAACCGTCCGCAGAATTTCGTATTTTTTCTGCGTATTCAGGTAATTTTCCGTCCCCTTTGCGGAGGCGGAGGAAAACAATCGTTTCAGCTGCATCTTCATCCTCCGTCAAAATCCTTTTTTCTTGAGAAGCCCCATGGCTCCCAGCAGAACATCATGAGGAACCGCTTTCGCGAGCACATGAAAGGCCTTGATCGGAAGGCTGTAGACGGACATCGAGCGCCGGTAGTAGGAATCGCGGATCGCCTGTTCCACGACCTGCTCCGCAAACGCCATCACGTATTTTTTCAGCTTCAAGGTACTTCCCGTCTGTTCCGCGATCTCGAAGAAGGGCGTATCTACAGGGCCTGGACACACGCTGGTCACAGCGATCCGCAAAGGCCGCAGCTCCTCGTTCAGCGCTCTCGAAAAGCTTAACACATAAGCCTTGGTCGCCGCGTAAACTGCAAAATCCGGCTGGGGAAGAAAGGCCGCGCTGGAGGCCAGCTGAATAATCCGGCTGTTCTTTCTCATATAGGGAATCATACGGTGGGTCATCTCGGTCAGCGCCTCGCAGTTGAGCCGGATCATAGCCATCGCGCTCTCCGTCGGCTGTTCGCTGAACGCTCCCATCAGGCCGAAGCCGGCGCAGTTGACCAGCATCCGGACGACCGCGTTCTGTTCAATCAGCTGATCCTCAAGGGCATCCAGGCTGTTCGGATCCGTGATATCCATAGGAATCACCCGGAACTTATGCCGCAGGCACTCCGCCGTCTTTTTCAGGCCGCTCTCCCTTCGTGCAATCAGCCAGAATTCGTCGATATTCTTAAAATAAGGATCCAGCTGAAATGCAAATTCTCTGCCGATTCCGGAGGATGCTCCGGTAATCAGGATAATATTCATGCAATACCTCTCTTTCCAAAGCGTCACGCAGGGACGCTTTTCCCTTATTCATACTTTCGTCGCTCACTTTTTTACCCGTTTTTCCTGTGATGTATGTTTCGAATCGTCTTCTTCCCGTGTTCGGATGACTTTTTTTGCGCCGCTGTTCCTTTCCCGTGCCTCTCAGACTGCCTTCCGCCCTGGCCCGCTCCCCCGATCTTCTTCCGCTCGGCGGCTTCCTTCTTCGGCTCCGCTCCGCCGCCCTTCCGGGGCCGGATGAGACATTTTTCCCCGTAGCCGATGAGATCGCCCCGCCCCGCCTTCCACAGCGCCTCCTGAACCAGCTCGTAATTTTTCGGATCCCGGTACTGGATCAGCGCCCGCTGCATCGCTTTTTCATGAGGATTCCGGCAGACGTAGACCGGCTTCCCGTCCCTTGGATCCAGACCTGTATAATACATCACCGTAGAAAGGGTAGACGGCGTCGGATAAAAATCCTGTACCTGCTCCGGCATATAACCCAGATCCCGCAGATATTCCGCCAGCTCCACAGCCTCCTTCAGCGTCGAGCCCGGATGGGAAGACATCAGGTATGGCACCAGGAACTGATTCTTTCCCAGCTCCCGGTTCAACCGTTCGTATTTTGCTACAAACTGCCGATATACGGCGTTTTCCGGCTTTCCCATCCGTCTCAGCACAGCGTCGCTGATATGCTCCGGTGCCACCTTCAGCTGCCCGCTGACATGATGCTCTACCAGCTCCCGGAAAAAGGTGTCGTCAGGATCGGCCAGCAGATAGTCGAAGCGGATTCCGGAACGGATAAAAACCTTTTTCACCCCGGGCAGGGCGCGCAGGCTGCGCAGAAGCTCCAGATAATCCCGGTGATCTACCTGCAGATTTCCGCAGGGCTTCGGAAAAAGGCACTGTCGGTTTTTACAGACGCCCTGGGTCAGCTGTTTCTGGCAGGAGGGATGACGGAAATTTGCCGTCGGACCTCCCACGTCATGAATATAGCCCTTGAAATCCGGCTCCTGCGTCAGAAGACGGGCCTCCTCCAGAATCGAAGCATGGCTTCTCGCCTGAACCGTCCGCCCCTGATGAAAGGTCAGGGCGCAGAAGCTGCAGCCTCCGAAGCATCCCCGGTTACTGACCAGAGAAAAACGAATCTCCTCGATCGCCGGGACGCCGCCCTTTTCCCGATAAGAGGGATGATAGGTTCTCATATAGGGCAGGGCGTACACATCGTCCATCTCCCCGGTCGTCAGCGGCGGCTGCGGCGGATTCTGCACGACATAGCTCCCGTCCGGATAAGCCTCAATCAAAGGCTTCCCGTTGCAGAAGTCCGTGTTGGCGTTCTGGATCGCAAAGCTTTTCGCGTACAGAGCCTTGTCCCGCTTCATCTCCTCATAGGACGGCAGAAGTACCGGATCGTAAACCCCGGAAATATCCCTTGTGCGGTAGACGGTTCCCCGGATAAAGGTCAGCTCCCGGACAGAAAGCCCGCTGTCCAGGGCTTCCGCAATCTCCACGATCGACTTTTCCCCCATCCCATAGGAAATCAGATCCGCCTGACTGTCGATCAGGACGGAATGACGAAAGCTGTCCGACCAGTAATCGTAATGCGCCATCCGCCGAAGGCTGGCCTCAATCCCGCCGATAATAACCGGAACGTCCCGATAGGTGCGGCGGATCAGGTTCCCATATACCGTCACAGCGCGATCCGGGCGCTTCCCGATCTCCCCGCCAGGGGTAAAGGCGTCCGTCCTTCGCCGCTTTTTGGAGACCGTGTAATGATTGACGCAGCTATCCATATTGCCGGCGGTCACCAGGAAGGCCAGCCTTGGACGTCCGAGAACCGTTATACTGCTGTCGTCCTTCCAGTTCGGCTGGGCGATAATGCCTACCGTGTAGCCGTGGGCCTCCAATACCCGGCTGATGACCGCGTGTCCGAAGGAGGGATGATCTACATAGGCGTCCCCCGTAATATAGACAAAATCAAGCTGTTCAATTCCCCTCTGCTCCATCTCCTCCCGGGAGACAGGCAGAAACTTCTTTTCCATGGGCGGCCTCCTCTCGGTCGTTCCTGAACCAACGCCTCTAAATTGCTATCTTGCGATACATGGTATGCTTCGGGGCGTCTTTTTGCTGTCTTTCTTTCCGCGGACAATGAGCCAGATTCTCCCGTATCTTCCTGGATATCCTTATCATGGTTTTCTCCCCGCAGACAATGAGCCAGACCAGCGCTACTTCAGGCTCATAACATAAATCTGACAGGGATTGCATTCGTCCCACAGCGTGGGAAACACTTCGAATTCCTGAAAGCCAAGGGAAAGATAAAACCGATTCGTCCGATCATACTCTTCATACCTCCCCATCTGGACGGTTTTGACCTGCAGGAAAGAATAACCCTTTTCCCGGGCCGCTTCCCTGGCCCTCTGAAACAGTGCGCTTCCGATGCCCTTTCGGTGAAATTCCTTCAAAACGCCCATCACATATACTTCCGCCGTGTCCCGGCCGGTTTCCTTCAGGCAGAGAAAGCCCGTCGGGTGCTCCCCTTGAAAAGCGCAGAAGAACATTTTACTGCCGCTCTCCGAGATGTATTCCTCCCTGGCCTCCGGTATTCCGAACCAATCAGGAAGCGCTTCCAGGACGAGCCTTGAAATCGCCTGTTTCTCATGACTGTCTGTAATTTCCCGGATTCTCATTTTAATCTCCATTCCGCCGCTGACGCTGGCGGCACAAATAGTGATGAAAAA
>JAMPIG010000062.1 GCA_023662875.1 Roseburia sp.
GGCGACGCTGGCGGGAACGGCGGCGAGCGTGGCGTTGGCGGGAGGGATGAGGTAGAGAAAAGGGAAAATGTTACAGTGGGAAAGCAGCGATTGGATGTGGTTGATAGAATAGCTTTTTTCTGAATGGAGCTATTTATGTAGACAGAAAAAGCAAATCTGATAAAGTAACTGCTAAAAATAAAATGAAAAAATTACTGTTGCATGGAAAAATCTGTGTATATTTCCGGAAGGAACATGGAATCTGACGCTATCCAAACCGATGCTTCCCTTATATTGGGGACTTATAGATATTGCCAGAGAAACAAAACGCCCAATCATACCGCTTATATTGGAATATAGGGAAAAAGACTGCTACATCAAGTGGGGAGAGCCGCTTTATGTTACGGAGGCAGACACGAAGCAGGAAAAAAATTGTGCAATTATCGGACGAAATGACAACCCTGAAATGGGATATCTGGGAACAATTTCCGAGGCAGTCAAGAAAAGCATTTGACGGCACGGAGTGGGAGAAGGAGAAGTGGCGCAGACTGGCTGAATGCCCGAAGGTGGATTATGAGTATGAGAGAAGCATTATATTGAAAAAGCAGAAAACATAATGACACAACATCTGTTTTATGATACAATACAAGGAGAAAAGCGATAAATAGTAATGCTGCAGGATATAATAAAATGAAGGGCAGGGGTTTATCATGGTTTTGATTGAACAGGGATGTATTGATGTTTGGATAGATGAAATAGTGCCATGCCTAAAAGATACGCAGACAGGTGAAATTAAGGAGACAGTAGTATTTAAAATAGAGAGTCGGGCTTATTTAAAAAAATTCCGAAAAGGTAATGGTTGGCATATTAACTGGAGTGAAATACCTAAAGATGTTGAAGTGTATGCATTGGCATTAAAGGATGACAATTCTATTCAGGGGTTAGTCGGAATTAGAAATGATAAAGATTCCTGTGCAGCATATCTTCATTGGGCTTGCACCGCATAACAACAAGCATGAGAATGGAAGCCAAAAGTATGTTGGTGTTGGCGGACACCTTTTTGCCATAGCAGCGGATAAATCTATTGAATGGGGATATGAAGGGGCGGTACACGGATTTGCGGCTAATGCAGACTTATTGAGACATTATATTAATGTTTTTCATGCAGAGTATTTGGGTATGCTTCATCAGTATCAGTTCTTTATTGATGAAGAACAGGCAAAAGAGTTATTGGAGGTGTATCATTATGAATGGAACGAAACCTAAATTTATGGAAAATCTGGTCATTAATCCAAGTTATTATGAACAGCCGGATCCGTATACTAATGCGCCTTCTTGCCATGTGAATTTACTTGCGCTTTCAAGATATGCGAAACAATGCGGAAAAAAGCTGGTTGATTTGACGCTGGAGGAAGTGAAGAAATTTTCAGTTTGACATTTTGGTTTTTGTAATAATGTTGATTCATTTCAGCCAGACTTGCAACAAATGTACAAAAGGGCATAGGATTATGTCCTTTTTACGTTATACTGGAAAGCAGGCAAAAAACCGGAACAAAAAAGTTCCCCCTCTTGACACAATAGCGGAAACAGGAGCGTCTATTTCCTGGCGGCGAAGGTGACGAAGACCCGTTTTACCCTGCCGGGTGCGCTGCTGGCGACGCTGGCGGGAACGGCGGCGAGCGTGGCGTTGGCGGGAGGGATGAGGTAGTACGGGAAGTTGACCGAAAAAGAAAGGCAGCCCGGGCGGGAAGCGTGGAGGTGCCTGCCGCCCGGGCAATTCCGACATAAGCAAACGGGATAAGCGCTACCTCACATCATTCGGGCTTTCCTTTCCATTAACATGATCCACAGCATTCTGCAGAGTGGTCTCGGCGATGGCCTGCAGCGCCTCGCTGGTGAAGAAACCCTGGTGGGAGGTAATCATGACGTTGGGGAAGGAGAGGAGTCTTGCGGTTGTGGAGTGCTCCAGAATCTCGTCGGAACGATCCTCGAAGACGTTGTCGGCCTCCTCCTCGTATACGTCAAGTCCGACTCCCGCGAATTTGTGCATCCGGATTCCTTCGATCAGGTCGTCAGTCTTTACCAGTGCGCCGCGGGAGGTATTGACCAGGATGACGCCCTGCTTCATCTGGCGGATGGTATCCAGGTTGATCAGGTGATAGGTGGAATCCATCAGCGGGCAGTGCAGGGAGATCAGGTCGCTCGCGGTGAGCAGCTCCTCCAGGGAGACATATTGTACAAAGTCCTTCAGTGCGGGATTTTCATAGACGTCGTAGGCGATTACCTTCATCCCGAAGCCGCGGCAGATATGACACATCGCCGCGCCGATCTTTCCGGTGCCGATGATACCGGCGGTCTTCTGATAGAAATTGAAGCCCATCAGGCCGCTGAGGCTGAAATCATTCTCTCTTACCTTGTTATAGGCCTTGTGCAGGCGGCGATTGACCGCCAGGGCCAGAGCCATGGCATGTTCCGCCACAGCCTCCGGGGAGTAGCCCGGGACACGCATGACGCGCATGTCATATTTTTTCGCCGCTTCCAGATCCACGTTGTTGAAGCCCGCGCAGCGCATCAGGATCAGGGAAACCTTTTTTTCGTGCAGGATTTCCATGGTCTCCGCGCCTACATCGGAGCTGACGAAGGCGCATACCGCGTCGAAGCCCTCCGCCAGGGCGGCGGTGCGAAAGTCCAGGTCGGGCTTTACGAATTCAATTTCCACGTCCGGGAAATTCTTCAGGGCGTCCTGAAAGGATGTCCTGTCATAGCTTTTGGCGTCATAAAATAAGATTTTCATATGGATTAACCTCATCTTTCAATAATTTGCGAATTCCTGTCGGCAAAAAGCCTTTGCTTTTAGCGTATGGGCTGCCGGCACAAACGACTTGCTATATCCATATTGTACCGCAGGCGGGTCAATCTATGCAAGGAGAGAGCTTGAAAAAACTCAGATTTTTCAGGCTCTCCCCACAGGCAGCGAGTCATGTCAACGCGGTCGGCTTTGCGCCTGCTAACCTTTTCGGCGATAGTCCCCCGGAGTAACTCCCATATATTTCTTAAACAGCCGCCGGAAGGTGATGTCGTTCTCGTAGCCGGAGTTCCGGGAAATATCGTTGACAGACATGTCGGTTTCCGTGAGAAGACGGCAGGCGTATTCGATTCGTTTCCTGTTTACGTAATCCAGGAAGTTATAGTCGGTAATCTGCTTGATTCGGCGGCTGATGCTGCTCTCGGAGAGCTGGAAAGCGTCGGCCAGCTTGCTCAGGGAGAGATCTTCGTCGCGCAGATGGAGCTGCAGATAATCCATCAGATTCTGGGCGGAGTTTTGGGACTGCTGCTCCCGGTGTTCCAGCACGCCCTGCTCCAGCTTGTCGCAGGCCTGAGCGGCAAGCTCCCGAAGGCTTTCCAGGGCGCAGGGCTGTTCCGGCGTCCAGGCGTTTAAGGGAGCGGCGTTAAAATAGAGTCCCTGCTCCTTGGCGGCCTTTGACATGGCAGCCAGCAGCTGATCCCTGGCGTAGGTCAGGTGCTCCTTTTTAACCAGTCCGTAGCGGCAGGCTGCCTGAAAGTACAGGGACAGGCTGCTGCGCGCTTCGGTATATTGTCCCGTCCCGAAGGAGATGGAGAGGGAAACAAGGTTTGTGGGAAGGGTCTGATCCAGAATCCCGGAACGGCTGATCTGATCCCAGGTGAGAGTCTTGCAGAAGGGATCCAGGGGAAGGTATTCCAGAGCAATTCGCGACTGCTGGCAGGCGCTTCCCAGCTGGGCCAGATCGTCTACCGTATCGCTGACGCCCAGAAAGGCGTCGGAACCTACCTCCGTCAGCAGCTCCTGCAGGCGGAGACAGGCCTGTTCACAGGCTTCGGGAGCAGGGGCGCTGATCAGGAAGATACCGAAATGTTTCCGGAAGGTGACATAGAGGCAGCCGGTTTTGTCGTCCCGGAGGGCCAGGGCGAGATTCATCAGAAAATCCTGGGTGACGCAGGCTGTCAGGATACAGCAGCAGACATGGTAAGGGTAGGGCAGCTCGATGCCGAGCTTTTTCAGGACAGGTAAAACCTCCGATTTGGGGCGGCTACCCTCCAGAAGCTCCAGGAGCATACTGCTGATCAGCAGGGGCCGATAGATCAGCAGCTGCTCCTCCAGCAGGGATTTATCCTGGAAGATAGAAGTGATGACGGATTTCAGCACCTCGTATTCCATATCCCTGTGAGCGGCCAGATCCTCAGGAGGACTGACGATATTGGCCAGCTCCCGGATAGGCGCGTAGTTTTTGCGGCAGATCACATAGGTCAACGGGAGCCCCAGCAGGAAAAGAAAAGCGCTGATTCCCGCCAGAACCAAAAGCATGTTCTGCAGGCGGCTGCGAAGATAGGCCTCTGAGTATCCGGCGTATCCGATCCAACCGGATCGGCTGCCTGCGCCGCGCTGGTAATTGTCGTTTGTCTTTAACTCGGCCAGAATCCGGGGAAGCTCCTCCGGGCTGACAGGAGAGCTGCCGACAATCAGCTGTTCGTCCCCGGTGAGGAGGTAATATTCCATATCGCTGTTATTCAGCAGCTGCTCGATATCCTCCTGCATCTGCCGTTCGTCCAGGAAAATGAAGAGGTTGCCGTAGCGGGTGCTGTTATTGTTGATAACGGAGAGAACAAGGAGAGGATGCTGGGGGGTATTGGTCTCACGGACGGCTCCCTGGGGGACGAAAAGAACGCCGCCGGGTCCTAAAGGTCTCAGGTATTCCGAAAAAACGCTGGGACTCATGTTGAAAATACTTTGATAAAAGCTGTCGAGGGTGAGGGTGCCGTTGTCGGAAACGACATATTTTTTATCGTATAGATATACATCCAACATGGCGGCAAAGCGATTGAGCGCCCGGACGGATACCAGATCCTGCTGGGCGCTGAAAAGGGTAGTGGCGTCCAGCAGAGAAAAATCCAGATCTGTGGCGGCATTGGAATAGAGGCTCAAGAAGCGTTCGCTTTGTCCGATGCTGACGGAGAGCTTCTGGCAGGCGGCCAGCCGGTCGTCCGCAAAATAGGCGAGGCTGGCGGCGGCCTGTCGGGTATCGTTTTCGTTTGTATGGGCATTCTGATAAAAGAGAAAAAGGGCTGCGGCCAAAAGTACAATCAGGGACGAAAGCGCATACTGCATGTAAGTACGCAGAAACATGCGTCTGTAAGTATGAGAGTGTCTGAAAAAGTGGTATGCTTTCATGGCGGTCTCCTTGGTATCTCTTTGCTTTCAGAGAATCCCTCCTGTTGCAGCCGCGGCTTATTCAGATGCCCCTCGGCTGATTAGCGATCAAGCAGGGAAGCTGATTCCTCATCCAGGAAAAGATTAAAATGCGGGTGGGTTTTCAGCAGGGTTGCCGGGATCTCGGGGGTGGTATCGTGGCTCATGGTATCTGCTACAGCCCGGGCTTTTACCTTGTGGGGAACGGCGGAGATTATACTGCGGCATTGCATGATCTGCCAGGCGGTCATGGAGATAGCCTGGGGCGGTACGTCCGCCGTTGTGGGAAACCAGCCTTCTCCGACCTGCTGCTGTTTACATCTTTCGTTCAGGTTTACTACAATATAGGCCTCCCGGGTATCGAAGTCCGCCGGCGGATCGTTGAAGGCGATATGTGCATTCTCACCGATGCCGATGAGCCCTACGTCGATGGGAGATTTCCGGAGCTCTTCCGTCAGGGCGGGGATGGAGGCGGGATCGCCGTCTACCAGGTGGCAGGCCGCCAACGTTACCTTAGAAAGAAAACGTTCCTTTAAATATTTGCGGAAGCTGGCGGGATGAGTCTCCGGCAGATTGACATATTCGTCCAGGTGGAACATGGTGACCTTGCTCCAGTCAATATCTTCCTTTACCAGAGCCTCCAGAGTCTCGAACTGAGAGCTTCCGGTCGATAAAACCAGACGCGCGCATCCGTTCGTATGGATCGCGTCGCGCAGCAGCGATGCGGTCAGAGCCGCGGCTTTTTCTCCCAGCAGGGCGGGAGTCTTTTCAATGTGTAAATTCATGGGTCTCCTCCTTATAATATTTCGGTATTTTGTGTTTTCGCTGAACCTTAGCGCTTGCGGATTGGATTTTATTATAGCCCTTGGATAATAAAATCAGCTCTTTGATTTTATTATAGCCCTTGGATAATAAAATCGGCTCTTTGATTTTATTATAGCCCTTGGATAATAAAATCAGTCCCTTGATTTTATTATAGCCCGGAAGGAATCGGGGGCGCAACAAACGGTTTTTGTCCGGGATACAATTTTTGCCGGAAGACTGGGATTCGGCAATTTAACAAAGAAAATGACAGAATTATATGCCTGCAAGAATGAATTGTTGTGCAAAATATAAAGTGGAATTATGATTAAAACAGTTCTAAAAGTCATAACAAACAATAGAATCCACGTTTTGCGAGATTCTGTTGTCAACAATCAAAGGAGGTAAGACATATGAAAAGGAACAAGTGGACAAAGGTTCTGGCGGCCGCAGGCGCGCTGACTCTGACATTGGGATGTCTGACAGGCTGTGGCAATGAAGCGCCGAAAAATGAATCCTCAACACAGCCCGGCGGACAGGTGGAATCCCCTGCGGCAGCAGGCGGAGAACAGAGCTCAGAGCCGGAGAGCAGCGAACCGGTCGATCAGGGAGTCGTCTTCCCGCTGGCGGAGCAGGTAGAGCTCACCATAGCGACTACGGATGGGACGGTCGCCTCCCTGGCGGACAACCTTCCGATCTGGGAGGAGCTTCAGAAGCGCACCAACATTAAGATTAATTGGGATGTAACGGCGTCCAAGGAGTACGCGAACACCATGAAGCTGAGAATCAGCGGCGCGCTTCCGGATGTGATGCTTTTGCCCAACGGCGTGAATATGGCGGAGCTGGGGGCGGCGGGAAGAATCGTTCCTCTGGAGGATTATATCGCCAACAGCCCTAATATACTGAAGGCTTATGAGGATTTTCCCAAGGTAAAGGCCCTGACCTCTGCGGACGGACATATTTATTCCGTAAACACGCTGAATGAGAGCGCCTACTTTGCACCCTACAGCTTTATCATCCGTAAGGACTGGCTGGATCGCCTGAATCTGGAGGTTCCGGATACGATTGACGACTGGATGACGGTCCTGAGAGCGTTCCGGGATCAGGATGCGAACGGCAACGGCGACGCGGGGGATGAGGTTCCCTTCTCTGTTGGCGGACACGCATGGTATCCTACTTATTGGGCAAACGCATGGGGACTTCATCTGTTCCAGTCCGACGGCTGGTATCCGGACGAGAACGGCCAGATGCAGTACGAATTTATCAGTGACAGAGCGAAGGAATTCTATACCTGGTTAAACGGTTTTTATGATGAGAAGCTTCTGGACGAGGAATTCCTGACACTGGGCGACGAGAATAAGCTGTATGAGAAGGTGGCCCGCGACGAGGTCGGCGCGTTTACTGCTTACCCTTCCCGTATCGCGACCCTGGAAGCGGCGCTGAAGGCCAACGGGGTAGAGGATGCGGAGCTGATTCCGGTGACGCCTCCCCAGGGACCTTACGCAAGGATGACGGAGGTCGTTGGAGATATGACGGTAAACGGATACGTGGTTTCCAGCACCTGTGAGCATCCCGAGGTTGCCGTAGCCCTGATCGACTATCTGATGAGCGAGGAAGGTATGGAGCTGATGAATTTTGGTATCGAGGGAGATACCTATGTAAAGAATAACGACGGAACCTATAGCTTTACCGAGAAGGTGACCAACAATCCGGACGGCCTTTCCGCAAGTGAGGTGTTGAGCTCCTACGGCTGTCAGCTGGGACTCTGCTACCGGAAATCCGAGAAGCGTGAGCAGGCGATGCTTTACAGCTATCCTGAGGATTTGCAGCAGAAGATCATCGATGTGACGGATTCTACGAGACCTTATATGGTAGCCGGACTGACGCTTCCGCCCGCAACGGAGGAGGAGAGCGAATCGATCAGCGGCCTTGCGGGAGATCTTTCCACCTATATCTGGGAGATGACCGGTAAGTTCACGGTTGGAACGGTAGACATTGAGGCGGAATGGGACAATTATGTAGAGAACGTAAAGAAGCTGAGCGTAGACAAGATACTGGCGGTCAAGCAGGCGCAGTATGACCGTCTGATCTCTCAGGAGTAAAAAGGGGAAGGGCCGGCCGTTGTCTGTCGGCCCTTTTTTAAGAAGGCCGGATCCCGGTCGGATTCCCTGCCGACGGGAACTGAGGATATGCGTTGCAGTCGGCTGTCCCGGAATAACGATTAAAAATATTCCGGGGCAGCTCCAGGAAAGGAGAAAAAGATCTTTGGAAGGGAAAGTGCAGAAAAAAGAAAAGCAGCCCCTTGGGAAACGGATTGCGGCCTGGGGAAAACGGCTCCTGAAAAATATTAAGAGAGATAAGGCGCTGCTCCTTATCATATTGCCGGTAGTGATACATTATCTGGTATTCGTTTATTATCCTATGTACGGAAATATTATCGCCTTTAAAAAGTACTCGCCGGTGAAGGGAATTATGGGGAGCGAATGGGTCGGAGTGCGGTATTTTATCCAGTTTTTTGAATCCCCCTATTTTACGAGAGTGCTGCGGAATACGCTCCTGATCAGTATCTACAGTATTCTCTGGGGATTTCCCATCCCGATTCTCTTTGCCCTGATGACGAACGATTTAAAGCACGGAGTTTACAAGAGAGTGGTTCAGGCGGTCAGCTATGTCCCGTATTTTATTTCTACGGTTATCATCTGCGGTATGCTGGTAAACTTCCTCTCGCCCAGCTCCGGAATCATTAACTCCATCATTGAGGCTCTGGGAGGGGAAAAGATCAATTTCCTGATGGAACCGAAATGGTTTCGGACAATCTTCGTCGCCAGCGGCGTCTGGCAGGGATTCGGCTGGTCGGCCATCGTCTATCTGGCGGCGCTGACGGGAGTCAGCCAGGAGCTGTACGAGGCAGCCAGGGTGGACGGTGCCAGCAAGATCCAGCAGGTGCTCCATGTCTCGATCCCCAGTATTCTGCCCACGATCGTCGTGACCTTTATCATGCAGATCGGCACGCTGATGAGCGTGGGGTACGAGAAGGTGATCCTGCTGTACAACCCGGTGACGCTGGAGGTAGGCGATGTGATTTCCTCCTATACATACCGGACGGGTCTGGTAGAGGGAAATTACAGCTTCGCTTCCGCGGTGGGGCTGTTTAATTCCGTAATTAATCTCGCCCTGGTGATTTTTGCCAACAAGCTCAGCAAGAAGGTATCGGAGGTGTCTCTATGGTGACAGAAAAAAGGAATACGGGACGACCCCGCAAAAGACATGTCAGAATGTCCCCCGGGGACAGAGCCCTTACGATCTTTAACTATGTGTTCTGCTTTTTGGCAGCCTGTATTACCCTGTACCCGCTGCTTTACGTTTTCAGTATGTCGATCAGCGCTCCGGAGGCCGTGATCTCAAACCTGGTTACCTTGCTGCCGAAGGGGTTTTCCACAAAGGCCTATGAGATGATTTTTCGGAATAAGGATGTCTGGAGATCCTACTATAATACCATCTGGTATACGGTAGTGGGGACGACGATCAGTACCTGCCTCACCATGATGGCGGCCTACCCGCTGTCAAGGAAGCAGTTTTTCCTGAGAAGACAGCTCTCTTTCTTTTTTACCCTTTCCATGTTCTTCTCGGGGACATTGGTGCCTATGTATCTGTTGATCAACAATCTGGGACTTTACAACACGCGCTGGGCGATCGTGCTGCCCACCGGGGCGGCGGCTTACTATATTATCATGGCGAGAACCTTCCTGTCCTCGATTCCGGACAGCCTGTACGAATCCGCGCGGATTGACGGGGCGACGGAATGGACGATTCTGCGCAAGATCTTCCTGCCGCTCTCCATGCCGATCATGTCCGTGCTGATTATTTATTACGCGGTGCATCAGTGGAACGGTTATTTTAACGCCATGATTTATCTGCCGGGACGCAAAGATTTGCAGCCGCTGCAGGTATTTTTGATGAAGATCCTGATCAATAACGAGAGCATGGCAAACGAGGGCGCGGGCTCCGCTACCATGAGCATGATCAGCCTGCAGCTGAAGTATGTGGTGATCGTCGTGGCGCTGGTGCCGATCCTCTGCGTCTATCCCTTCCTGCAGAAATACTTTATCAAGGGGATGATGATCGGGGCGGTCAAGGAATAATTGTGTAGAAGAAAGGAAGGGCGGATGAGCAAGAGACAGTTTTCCATGCAGGTCTATTGGGACAGAAGGGCGGCGGAGCTGAAGCCTGCCCTGCGCTTCGGACAGTGCGGCATGGATTTCGGGGAATGGCACGGGCGGACGCTGGAGAAGCTGTTGGAGTTGATGGGAACCTTCCCGCAGAAGGTTCCGCTGGAGGCGGAAACCGAATATTCCGTGGAGGAAAAGGATTTTATCCGGGAGCGGGTAGTGTTCGATACAGAGGAGGATATGTCCGTTCCCTGTCAGGTATTGATTCCGAAGCATTTTAAAAAGGATCATTCCCAGCCCGCGATTCTCTGCGTCCACGGTCACGGCAGCTTCGGCAAGGATCCGGTGGCGGGGCTGGTATCTACGCCGGGGCATCAGGCGGACATAGACCTGATGAATTATGATTACGGAGCGCAGATGGCTCGGAAGGGGTATCTGACCCTGATGCCGGATCTGCGGGGCTTCGGGGAGCGCCGGGACGGCGACGATTACCTGGGGCGGGATACCTGCAATGTCAATTTCCTGAAGGGCGGGATTCTGGGACTGTATCCGTTGACGCTGAATATCTGGGACATGAAGCGCTGCGTGGATTACCTCTGCGCCAGGCCGGAGGTGGATCCGGAGAGAATTGGGATGATGGGGATGAGTCAGGGGGGAACAATTACGGCCTTTACGGCGGCGGTGGAGCCCCGGATCCGGGCGGCGGATGTGATCGCCTATATCAATCCCTTCGCTTCCTTCGGGGTACACAGGGGAAATTTCTGTGGTTCCCAGATTCTGCCGGATATCTTAAGATGGATGGATACGGACGATGTGGGAGGACTCATCGCGCCGAGGTATCTGATGCTGGAGATGGGGACGGCGGATACCTGCTTTTTCTTCCAGGATATGTGGAAGGGTTATCTCCATGTAAAGGAAATTTACGAAGCGGCGGGAGCGGCGGAAAGACTTTGGACGGATATTCATGAGGGAAGCCACGCCTTCAGCGGCAGACGGGCGGAGGAATTCTTTGCGGAGGCGCTGAGAGGCGCGCGGTAAGGTTTTGGAACAAAAGGGACGGAGGCAGGAGGAGCGGGGGAGAGATGTTTGAGGATATGGATAGAATTGTTTTTGCGGGGATTCTGTTACGGATGCTGACCTGCCGGGCCGACAGGAAGGGCGGAAGCTTTCGACAGAAGATAACGCAAAAGACAACAATGATTAGCCGGGAGGATGAAAGGAAATGAAAAAATACGCTGTAATTGGATCGGGAGGGCGTGGCTACTGGATGTACGCCTCGGCGATTGCCGAGCGGTATAACGATGTGGCGCAGCTGGCGGGGATTATGGACGTGAACCGCAGGAGGGCGGAGTATGTGGAGAGCCTGATTCCCTATGATGTGCCGGTTTATACGGACTTTGAAAAGCTGATGGACGAGGTGAAGCCGGACTGCGTCATCGTTACCACAGTGGATCGGTTTCACGCCGAGTATGTGGTAAAGGCGCTGGATCGGGGAACAGACGTGATCTGCGAGAAGCCCATGACTATGAATGAGACGGACTGTAACGCGATCCTGGACGCGGAGGAGCGGAATCACCGCCGGATTACCGTAACCTTTAACTGCCGGTATATGCCTTTGTTTGCCAGGATGAAGGAGCTTTTAAACCAGGGTGTGGTTGGCGAGGTGCTGAACGTGCATTTCGAGTGGATGCTGGATACGGTTCACGGAGCCGATTATTTTCGCAGATGGCACAGAAAGCTGGAAAACTGCGGCGGGCTGCTGGTACATAAATCCACCCATCACTTTGACATTGTAAACTGGCTGATCGGACAGGATCCGGAAGAAGTCTTCGCCAACGGCGCGCTGCGTTTTTACGGGGCTGCGGGAGAAAAGCGGGGGGAGCGCTGCTGTACCTGTCCTTACGCGGGCGAATGCGAGTATGTTTATCGGGACAGTCAGGTGCCCTGGGTGAAGGAAATGTATTTTGACTGTGAATCCGAGGACGGATATTACCGCGACCGCTGCGTTTTTGCGGAGGAGATCGATATTTACGACACGATGTCTCTGGCTGTAAAATATCGTCAGGGAGCTCTCATGTCTTATTCGCTGGTGGCGCACGCGCCCTACGAGGGATGGAAGATTTCCATCAGCGGGACGAAGGGAAGGATGGAGGCCAGCCAGTTTGACACGGGCACACAGGCCTGCGATGATTGCTTTCATATCAGACTCTTCGACCGAAAGGGCGGCATGGCGACCTATGACCTGAGGAAGGAGACGGGAAGCCACGGCGGCGGTGACGAGAGACTGCTGCGGATGCTGTTCCGGGGAGACCTGGCGGATCCGCTGGGTCAGTTTGCGGGTTCCAGGGACGGAGCCATGTCGATCCTGATCGGGATCGCTGCGAATAAGAGTATTCAGGAGCACAGGCCGGTGACGATCGAGGAGTTAGTCAGTATGCAGAGATTTCCCGTCGGCTCCGCATTGCATTAGAGTGGATTTGCATTTATAATAAAATCAGCAAAACAACGCAGGCGGGGATTACCGCATGAAAAAAGGGAAGCGAGGTAAAAAGGATGGCAGTTACAACAGTAGTGATCGCCGGTGCGGGCGGACGGGGAAGGCTGACTTATGCCCCCTACGCCAAAAAATTTCCGGAGCAGATGAAGCTGGTTGCAGCGGCGGACAGGATTCCGGAGCGGCTGCGGGAGATGAAGGAGGAGTACGCTCTTGCGGAGGACTGTTGCTTTGATACGGTGGAGGAGATGTTTGCCCGGCCGAAAATGGCGGATATGGCGTTTATCTGTACCCAGGACGGAGAGCATGTGCGTCACGCGATGCTGGCGCTGGAAAAGGGCTATGACCTGCTGCTGGAAAAACCGGTATCCGCGGAGGCTGCGGAGTGCAGGCGGCTGCTGGAGAAAGCGGAGGAGCTGGGCCGGAGCGTGACCGTATGTCATGTATTGCGGTACGCCCCCTTTTACCAAAGGCTGAAGGGCTTGCTGGAGGAGGGAGCCGTAGGGCGGGTTATCTCGATCCAGGCCAGCGAAAACGTGGGCTACTGGCACCAGGCCCACAGTTTTGTACGTGGAAACTGGAGAAGGAGCGATGAGACCAGCCCTATGATTCTGGCGAAGTGCTGTCACGATATGGATCTGTTGGTCTGGCTGACGGAGAGCCGATGCAGGCGGATTTCATCCATGGGAAGCCTGTCCTGGTTTCGGGAAGAGAACGCCCCGGCGGGCGCGCCGCTGTATTGCCTGGACGGTTGTCCCGTAAAGGCGGAATGTCCTTATGATGCGGAAAAAATTTATATTACGAATCCGGTTACAGGGTATGATACCAACGGCTCAGGCTGGATGCAGAAGGCGGTGATGACGCAGCCGGACAGAGAGGGACTGCTGGAAACGCTGAAGACCAGTCCCTATGGCCGCTGTGTCTTTCGCTGCGACAATAATGTGGTGGACAATCAGTCCGTCACCATGGAGATGGAGAACGGTATTACCATAGGCTTTCACATGTGCGGCCTGAACCGCAATAATTACCGGACTATTCACATTATGGGGACGAAGGGGGATATCACCGGAAATCTGGAGGAGGAGTCGCTGGTGCTGCACCAGTTCGGCGGCGAGGAGGAGACGATTCGGATGAATGTGGAGGAGACGCTCTACGGACATGGCGGCGGAGACTATAGGATGCTTCATGATATGTTTGAGGCCAGAAGCAGGGGGACGGGAACCTTGACATCCCTGCGGGAATCGCTGGAGAGCCACTATATGGCGCTTGCGGCGGAGCGATCCCGGCAGAATGGCGGAGAGCGGGTTGAGCTGGAGGAATTTGTGAGGGAGCTTTTGTGAGAAACCGGGAACAAGACGGTCTTTTTGCCCTCCGTCAGGCGGAAGGACGAGCCAGATGGTGTATTCTGGCCTCCGAGTGCCTGAAAGCAATTTATACGGCGTTTACAACGGGAGTTTTCCTGACGGGCTTTCTGCTGAATGCGGGGATGGATTCGGTTCGGATCGGTCTGGTGACCAGCCTGCCTTTGCTGGCGGGGGTACTATATCCCCTTTCGCCTCTTCTGCTGGAGCGCTTTCGCCGGAGGAAGGTTCTATTGGGGACAGCGCGGCTGTTCTACCATATCCTGGTGATTCTAAGCGTTACGCTGCTGCCCGGCCGGGTATCGGACGACAGTCTGCTCTGGTGGATGGCAGCGGCGCTGCTCTTGGGAAACGGAATCAATATATTAGTTGCCAGCGGCTTTCCGGCCTGGCATATCGGTTTTCTCCCGGAGGGGATTCGGGGGAGATTTTTTGCCGTCTCCGGCATCGTCAACAGTATTTTTACCGCCCTCGCCACCTTTGCGGCCAGCCTGCTGGCGGACGCCGCCAGAGCCTCCGGAAACCAGCTCTACCGGATGCGCATGATTCGGCTGGCTGCTTTCGGCATGGCTCTGATTGAATTGATCCTGCTTCTTCTGCCACGGGAGCCGGAATATCCCCGGAGCAGCGTAAAAGGCTGGAAGCTGCTGACGCTGCCCTTTGGCAACCGGAAATTCTGCATGACCATGATCACCGTGTTTGCCTGGATGATGGTCTCTACTATGACCTTATATTCCGCCAATGCCTATCTGCTGCAGGAGGTGGGCGTAAGCTATGTTTTCTTAAGCGTATTGCAGGCGTTGAATATCGTGACCACAGCGGTCATCATGCCCTTCTGGCATAGGCTGCTGCTCAGGACATCCTGGCTGCGGGCCTTTCAGAAGGTTTTCCTGCTGTTTTCCCTGTACCCGTTCCTGCATATGCTGGTGACGGGAAGAACTTATCTCTGGCTGCTTCCGGTGACAATGATTGTATACCAGATGATTTTGGCGGGCGGCACGCTGTATTTTAATAACATGGCCTATCTGTTTACGCCGAAGGAGAACCGAACCGCCTACCTGTCCTGGTATCTGATGCTGGTCAGCGCGGGCTCGCTCTGCGGACAGGGTCTGAGCGCGCTTCTGCTGCGGTTTTGGCCGGAAGTCCGGGTCATGGGTTCGATCACTGTGACGGCACCCCAGCGAATTCTTTTCCTGCAGGGGCTGCTGTCCCTTGGATTTGGGTTCTGGTTTAAAAAGGTTCTGCTGAGGAGGCTGGAGGGCTGATATCGCCGGAGGCAGGGTTCTGTCGGGAAGGGTGCGGATATTCCGCGATGTGGGGGCGAATTTGATTCCCGCGAACAATGAGCCAAACGGCCATGCTCGCATGGACAGTTGGCGAATGTCGCGAGGGTCACAATACCAATGTGTCCTTTGGACACATTCCCCTTGGGGCGCTTCAAGCTTGATGCCCCGCTGCTTGCGGCGGGGTATTTGACTTTGGCTCCGGGGGAAACGCGGATTCATTAAGAAGGGGACACGGAGTAACGGTTGCAGACATTGGGGAATTGAGCGGAGCAGCCGTTGCGCGGGTATGGAGGACGTATGGCTTTGAAGGGAAAGTCGGCTTAAGGCGGATATAGGGAGTATAAGTTTGAAAGTTCCTTTCAAACTATTGATTGGTATGCGCGCCGGAGCGCGCAAAGGGGTATAAGCATGAAACAAACGTTATTTCAAAACGCGCGGATTATCTTGCCGGATCGGGTTCTGGAGCGGGGCAATCTGCTGACGGAGGGAGATCGGATCCGGGCGATATGGACGGACGGGGCGGAGCGGGTGACGGAGGAAACCGAAAGCTCTTGGGCAGACGGAGAGAGAAGGAGAGAGGAAACGGAAAGCTCTCGGGCGGACGGAGAACGAAGGGCGGAGGGAGCGGAAATCTCGCGTGAGGCAGAGATAGTAGATCTCCGGGGACAGTACCTGGCTCCGGGCTTTATTGATATCCATGTACACGGAGGCGGAGGCGGAGATTTCATGGATGCGGAAAGGGAGAGCTGGCAGCAGGCGATGACGGCCCATTTGCGTCATGGCACTACGGCCATGTGTCCGACGACGTTGACTGCCTCGCCGGAGGAGATGGAGCGGGTCTTTTCCCTGTACAGGGAAATGGAGCGGGAAGAGAGAGAGACCGGCCCCCGACTGCTGGGGCTGCATATGGAGGGCCCTTACATTACCGAGAGCATGAAGGGCGCGCAGAACGCCGCTTATATCCGAAGACCGGAGAAGGGGCTGACGGAGTGGCTGTTGGAGAAGAGCAGGGGAGCCCTGCGGATCCTGACCATGGCACCGGAGCTGGAAGGTGCGGGAGAGGCGGCCCGCATGGCGCGGGAAGCGGGCATTCTGCTGTCTGCAGGGCACAGCGACGGACGGCTGGAGGATGTGGAGCAGGCGGTGCGGGACGGCTATACTATGGCGACCCACCTGTATTCCAGTATGTCTACCATTATCCGGGAGAACGGTATGCGCAGGCCCGGAGTCCTGGAGGCCGCTCTGCTGCTGGACGAGCTGGATGTCGAGGTGATCGGGGACGGGATGCATCTCCCACCCTCTCTGCTGAAGCTGATCGTAAAGACCAAGGGGCCGGAACGGATGATCCTTGTGACGGACGCCATGCGGGCGGCGGGGCTGGGGTCGGGATACTATAAGCTGGGAAGCCGGAAGGAAGGACAGACGGTCTGGTCGGACGGGAAGGTGGCCCGGATGCCGGACGGGATTTCCTTTGCCGGAAGCATTGCCACCGCGGATCGGCTGATCCGGGTGATGCACGAGGAGGCGGAGGTTCCCGTCTGGCAGGCTGTGGCGATGATGACGAAAAATCCCGCCAGGGCGCTGGGGGAGACGGAGATCGGCGTTCTCGCGCCCGGGAAGAAGGCGGATCTGGTTGCTTTTGACGAAAAGATCCGAATCAGCAGAGTCTACCGCGACGGCGTCGCGCAGGTTATTGCGGAGGACAACGCTGACAAGGTATGACAGGATTTTCCGTGACATATATTACTGTAAAGAAAAAAGAACGGATCATCCGGATGAAGACAATTTATGTAAAGGAGATTCCTTCAAAGCTTTTACGCGGGAGAAAAGTGGAATGGAAAAAGGCGATTCCTACGGCGGTATTTCTCTTAGCCATGTTCTTTCTGGGAAGGGCTACGGCGGAGACGCTGGCGGAGGCCAGACTGACGGCGGGACAGACGACCGACGAATATTCGGCGGGAGCTTTCGGCGGTGCGGAAGCGGAAATCTCTGGTATTGAGGAGAAACTTCTTCAGGAGGAGAACTGGGGGCTGGGCTTTGGAAAGAGCGGAGAGAAGCCCACGGGGAACGCGACCATAGCGGAGATGAAGAAGAACAACGCCTATTATATGGCGGAGGGGGACGAAAAGGTATTGTACCTGACCTTTGACTGCGGCTATGAGAACGGAAATACGGAGCCGATTCTGGACGCGCTGGAGAAGCATAATGTGAAGGCCACGTTTTTTGTGGTGGGACATTTTCTGGAGACGGCACCGGAGCTGGTAAATCGAATGGTGGAGGCAGGGCATACGGTCGGCAATCATACATATCATCATCCTGATATGTCGAAAATTTCGGATATCGATGATTTCCGCCGGGAGACGGAAGCTGTAGCGGCGCTGTTTAAGGAGATTACACGGACGGATATGGCCATGTATTACCGGCCGCCCCAGGGAAAATACAGTGAGGCGAACCTGCAGATGGCGAAGAAGCTGGGATATTCCACCTTTTTCTGGAGCCTGGCCTATGTGGACTGGAACGTGGACGATCAGCCGAGCCACGAGGAGGCGCTGGAGAAGCTGACCAGCCGCGTCCATCCGGGAGCCATTGTGCTCCTGCATAATACCTCTCAGACCAACGGTGAGATTATGGATGAAATCCTGACAAGATGGGAGGAGATGGGGTATACCTTTGGGACGCTGGGGGAGCTTCTGGAGGGGATGTGAAGAGCGCGGGAAATTTCTGGTTGTCCCTGACAGTTTTGGCTCGCGGAAGAATCTGATGTTTCATCGGAGAGGGGGTTCCGACGGAGGATAGCAGAGTCTCATCGGGGAGGGGGTTCCGACGGAGGATAGCAGAGTCTCATCGGGGAGGGGGTTCCGACGGAGGATAACGGAATTTCATCGGAGAGGTACTCCTGATGGCGGATAAAAAGGTTATGCAAAAATCGCTGAGGTTGTGTAACTTCAGCGATTTTTGATGAACGGTTACTATATTTGATTGCCGGCGATTGCGGAGGAATGAGAAAAGCGTTTCCGCTGTTCTGCGCTTGCGGAAAGGGTAATGTTATGTCAGCGCCTGCCTGCGGAGCGCCCTGTAATAATCCAGGGGGAGGGCTCCTGCTTGAAGGTATTGCTGCTGCCAAGCTTGGAGACGGAGACCTGGATTACGTCGATATCCGAGAGGCCGAAAGACCGCAGCGTATCCTGTACGCTCGCGGCAACCTTGAAGTCCAGAGTGTAGATTACGACGCTGATCTCCGGATTCAGCGTTGTCAGACAGGCAAGCTCCTGATCCATGCTGGCGGAAGCGACAAGGAAGACCAGGGAAGGGACAGGACAGTCCTTCATGCTCTCCGGGTCTACATGGTCAACAATTTTTACATTGTGCAGATCAAAATGCGCCACATTATCCTCCAGAGTAGCCCGATCCGCCTGGCTGTACTCCACAGCGATCACAGAGCCCTCCGGAGCCATGAGCGCCGTCTCGATGGCAATGCTCTCGCCGCCTATGACGCAGACATCGTCCTGAGGCGCAACCATCATCTTGTTCAGAATGATGGCGCGAATTTCGCTGCCGACATACTGAATGGAGCCGCGCTGAAACATCTCGTTGCTTAAGCCGATCTTGGCCGTATTCCGCGCGTTGGGATTTAAGATCAGCATTCCCGCGGAAGCGTTGATGCCGCGGTCAATCATGTCCTTTACCTTCTGGTGTAGAATCTCTCCCGAGGGATCGGAACCCTCGTTGTACCAGACCTCGCATTCGCCCAGCCCTGCGTTCCAGAGCCGGTAAAAGATATCGTCGATCCCTGCGTTGGTAAATACCAGGGTAGTTCTGTGCGATTCCACAGTAGGGATAACGTTCTTGTTTTTTCGGGTAATATCGATGATCTTTACGTGTTCCAGATCAAGAGTGGTATTTTTGGCGTAATATTGCAGCCAGGATAAGATGACTTCATTGGTAAAAATCTGTTGTTCCATTGGCAGGCTCCTCTCCTTATCGTCCGCGGGAAGCGGTTTTTGTTCCATCTGTTATCCTTTGTTACCTTTTAACTATGCAGAACCGTATCGTGATTTTAAGGTTGGTTTTGAACAACCACCTTCATTTTACCACCTTTCGGGCAGTTTGTAAAAAACTTCTTGTAAAGCAAAGCGGGGTAATTTATAATGAGGAAAACAATGGCGGACTTCCTGCGGGGGGAATTATCCCGACTTTGCAGCGGCAGAATGCGAGGAAATTATCGCTGTTTGCAATAGCGGAACGCTGAGGGAGATGCTGCTGTTTTGCGACGACGGCTGTGGGGGAAACGGCTATCTTATGACGATGGCATCAGAGAAGAGCATAGTCATTGCACGGTGCGGCTTTACAGGAAGGGCGGAGCGGCTGCGGAGGAGAAAGGGTTCACGGGAGCTGTGACAGAGGAAAAACGGCTCGCGGGAGGGTGTCGGCAGGAAAAGCGGCTCACAGGAGTTGTGTCGGAGGAGAAAGCAGAAGGTTTGAGACCGGTTGAGAGAAAGGGGATCATCAAATGCGGAATATACTTTCCCGGGAGAAGATTATCGTGATCGATTTCGGCGGCCAGTATAATCAGCTGGTGGCGAGGCGAGTCAGAGAATGTCATGTTTATTGCGAAATATACTCCTATAAAACGGATTTAGAGCAGATCAAGGCTATGAAGCCGAGGGGAATCATTCTGACCGGCGGCCCCAACAGCTGCTACGAGGCCGGAGCGCCGACCTGCAGCAGGGAGCTTTTTGAGCTGGGGATCCCGGTGCTGGGACTCTGCTACGGAGCGCAGCTGATGACGCTGGTGATGGGCGGAACGGTGGAGAAGGCACCTGTCCGCGAGTACGGGAAAACGGAGGTCTTCGTAAGTCCCGAATCACCGCTGTTTCAGGACGTTTCGTCGGCCACGGTCTGCTGGATGAGCCACTTTGACTATATCTCACGGCCCGCTCCCGGCTTTGACGTCATCGCACATACGGCGGATTGTCCTGTCGCAGCAGCGCAGTACCGGGAAAAGAATCTGTACGCGATCCAATTCCATCCGGAGGTACTCCATACCCGGGAGGGAAGTAAGATGCTGTATAATTTCGTTCGAGGCATATGCGGCTGCGCGGGCGACTGGAGGATGGACTCCTTTGTCGAAAATAAAATACAGGAGATCCGGGAGCAGGTAGGCAGCGGAAAAGTTCTTCTGGCCCTGTCCGGCGGCGTGGATTCCTCTGTGGCGGCGGGACTCCTGTCCCGGGCCATCGGCAGACAGCTGACCTGTGTGTTTGTGGATCATGGCTTGCTCAGGAAAAACGAGGGCGACGAAGTAGAGGCGGTGTTTGGCCCGGGGGGACAGTTCGATCTGAATTTTGTCCGGGTCAATGCCGCGGAGAGATACTATCAGAGATTGGCAGGAGTTACCGAGCCGGAGCGGAAAAGAAAGATTATCGGAGAAGAGTTTATCCGCGTGTTTGAGGAGGAAGCGAAAAAGATCGGAGCGGTGGATTTCCTGGCTCAGGGAACCATCTACCCTGACGTTGTGGAGAGCGGCCTTGGCGGCGAATCCGCCGTAATCAAGTCCCATCATAATGTGGGTGGTCTTCCGGATCATGTAGATTTCCGGGAAATTATAGAGCCGCTCAGATACCTTTTTAAAGACGAGGTTCGCAAGGCCGGATTGGAGCTGGGACTCCCGGAAAAGCTTGTTTTCCGGCAGCCCTTCCCGGGGCCGGGCCTTGGCGTTCGGATCATCGGAGAAATTACTCCGGAAAAGGTCAGAATCGTACAGGATGCCGACGCTATTTACCGGGAGGAAATCGAGAACGCCGGACTGGATAAGACTGTCGGACAGTACTTTGCCGCGCTCACCAATATGCGCTCCGTCGGCGTTATGGGGGACGAGAGGACATACGATTATGCTGTTGCGCTGCGTGCGGTCAATACGGTAGACTTTATGACCGCGGAGGCGGCAGAACTGCCTTTTGAGATTCTGCAGAGGGTTATGGGCCGGATTATTAATGAGGTTCGGGGGGTGAACAGGGTATTTTATGATTTGACGAGCAAGCCGCCGGGGACGATTGAGTTCGAGTAGTCGGAGGTGAGCCGTAAACCCAGTAAACATCAGGGATTGCGGCTTTTTCCTT
>JAMPIG010000063.1 GCA_023662875.1 Roseburia sp.
TGCTAACCCGTTCAGAACCTATCCTCTGGTAAACGACTATGAGAAGTTCAAGAAGCTGGTGGACGAGAAGAACGTTGACTGCTATATCGTAAATACAGGCGACTTCATGGGAACCAAGTGTAAGCCCGCGGATACCCTGGGTATCCTGGAGACCATCGTAGAGGGCAAGGCTCATTTCGAGCAGTGGGGACCCTTCGAGGATATCGAGATCATGTACGACTGGTCCGGCAAGACCTCCGATGCATTCAAGCCTGACCTCACCGACAAGGCTTATACCGAGGCCCTGAAGAACGCGATGCAGAACCGTGTGGACGCAGTGGTAGGCTTTGCGACCAAGAAGGAAGGCTATGACAAGCTTCCCGACGAGGCGCTGGACGCTCTGAAGAAGATCGTCGACGAGGCGGCTTCCCTCTAAAGTGTGAATTGTTATTGAGCTGAGACTCAGGCGGTGCAGGGATGTTTCCTGCGCCGCCTGTTCTGTTCGTGATAATGGAATCCTTGCGAAGTGTGAATTCTATTGTTCATGGCAATAGAATTTTCGCGGAGCGTAAATTCTATTATATATGCTAATTGACGGAAAATGCAAATGAGCAATCTTGTGTGAAAAAAATGCATGGTACTTCAAATCTGTCACACGTGATTACATTTTCCGAAACAAGATGCTTTTCAGGTTGACATAAAGGAGGCGCGAGATATGGGAAATTACTACTCGGAGACTTTGAACAAGGGGCTTCAGCTGCTTTACTTCCAGGCGGATCCGGCCAGATTCGCCGAAGGCGTAAAGCTTCTGGAGGAGGCGGTGGCGAAAGAGGAACCGCACGCATTCTACTTTTTAGCCAGATGCTACGGCTGGGGCGACGGGAACGTGTCAGAGAACTCGAAGAAGGCGAAAGCGCTGTCAAAAAGAGGGATTGAGCTTGGAAGCGATCTCTGTGTGCTGGGCGCCGACCGCCTGGATATTCTAAAGGGAGATATCAGGAGCGCTATGACCGGGACGATGGAAGAAGCCTTTCGGGGCGTTTTGACCATGGCGGAGGACGGGGAGCCTATGGCGCAGTACGCGATTGGTCTGTTTTATTTCTGGGGCGATATGTTCCTGAATTTCCAGAAGCCTTTAAAAAAAGATTTTGCGGCCTGTGAGAAGGAAAATGCCGCCCAGGCTTTAATGTGGTTTCGCCGGTCGGCGGAGCAGGGCTGTATCCCTGCCTTTCGAAACGCTTTCAACAGCGTGCGGAGCGGGGTAAACGGCGTGACAAAGGATCCGGCGGAGGCGCTTCGATGGGCTGAGACCGTGAAGGATAAGGTGGATCTGCGGGATTACTACCATTCCTTTGTCCTGGAGTATCAGAGCCTGAAGCGCTATGACGACGCGAACCGCTGGGCGGAAAAGGGAACCGGAGAGGGCGTCGGCGTCTGCGCGGTAGATCTGGGTCTGGCGTACTTATCCGGCGAAAAGGGTGTGCCGAAGGATGAGGTGCGGGCGCTGCAGCTTTTCCGCATGGCGGCTGAGACGGGAGAGGAGTACGGCAGCTATAACGCGGGACGGTGTTATTATAACGGCTGGGGCTGCATACAGGATTACCGGGAGGCCTTCCGCTGCTTTGAGGAGTCTGACCGGGGAGGTCATCCCAGCGCGAAATGGTTTCTTGCGCAGTGCTATTTCTGGGGTTATGGCGTAGAGATTGATTATGAGATGGCGGTTCACATGATAAACGCGCTCATAAGCGGAAAGCAGAATTATCCAAAGGATCTGCTGGGGTACTGTTATCTCTTCGGCAAGGGAATCCGCGCCGATATGCTTTTGGGGAAACGCCTTCTGGAGGAAGCCGCCCAGGCGGGCAGCGGCCAGGCGTGGATGTTCCTGGGAGATATGTACGACAGAGGAGTGGGGGTAGTTGTGGACATTCCCAAGGCGGTATCCTGTTATCAGAAGGCTGAAGCTCAAAAGATTTCAGGGGCGTCCGAGGCACTGGGACGGTATAAGAGAAATCTTTTTGGAATCTGGAAAAGACGCTGAATCGTTATGGCAGCTCGGAGGTATACAGTATCTCCGAGCCGTTTTCGTTTAAGAAGACTACCCGAACGGCGTCGAGAGCGATTCCGTATTCGTCCCGAAACAGGTCAAACAGGGAGAGAAGGGATTCCTGCATACTTTCCACGACAGAGCCAAAATGTTCGGTCAGCTCCTCCTCGGAGAGACTGCCAAAGCCCAGGGCGTCGGAAACGGAATACTCATAGATCAGGATGTTTTCCTCTGCGGAGAGGCGGAAAGTCATTCCGGAGGAGGTAAGGTCACGGTTGACTGCCGCATTGATTGAGTCGGCTTCTTCGGAGGCGATCCACTCCGCGAGAGACCGGGTTGCCGCAGAAGAGCTGCCGCCGGAAGCATCGGGAGACAGGTAGTCCTCCGTGATATCCAGCGCTGTGATCAGGGAGCCGTCCGCGTTATAGTAGGCCAGCCGGACGATGCGCAGCGAAATCCCGTATTCTTCGCGAAAGGCCGCAAAGGCAGGCGTTATCGTTTCGATATAGGGCTGCATGGATTCCGCGTAGGCCGCGTCGATCTGCTCCTGTGAAGCGCCCTGAAAATCAATCTGTCCGAGAGACTGGTAGTTATAGATCAGAATGTCGGGCTCCTGTACCGAGATAGAGTAGGTCATCCCCATGGCTTCAGCGGTTCCGGCGAGCGCTTCCTCCACCTGGATCCGTTCCTCGCTGTAATACCAGTCGGTGAGAGTTTGAATCACTCCGGCTGCGGAATTGCCGGAGTCTGTCCCGTCCTGGGAATCGGAGGCTTGGGGGGCGCTTCCGCCGCAGGCGGTCAGCGCCAGGGACAGAAGCAGTATTGTGATCAGGGTAATAATTTTTTCTTTCATAAAAGCATCTCCTTTGCGGATATTATATCATGACAGCGCGGCCAAGTCAATTTGAGGAAATGTCACAGAGACGTTCCCGGATGTCGCTATAAGATGCCGCTGTGGGATGTTCCCTAAATCTGACAATTTACATTGATTTGTGCAACTAATCATGTTATAATGAATTTCAAGTCATGGAAAAAGGAGCTGCAATTTTTATGATGGGTCTTAGATCATGGGAAATGGAGCTGTAATTTCTATGATGGGTCTTAGATCATGGAAATTTGAATTGTAATTTCTATGATGGGACATAGTTCACCAGGAAATGAAATATAATTTCATAAAGATCAAGGAGGAAAGAACATGGCATTTTTTGACGATTTGGGAAAGAAACTCTCTCAGGCCGGACAGACGGCGGTTCAAAAGACGAAAGAGGTAGCGGATATCGCGAAGCTGAATTCTTCCGTTTACGAGGAAGAGAAGAAGATCAACAATAATTATCTGGAGATCGGTAAGCTTTATGCCACGCTGCATGGGGAGGAGCCCGGAGAGGAATTTGCCGGGATGATTACGGCGATTCATGAGTCCGAGGAGAAGATTCGCGGCTATAAGCATCAGATTACCGAGATCAAGGGAATTGCAGTCTGCGAGAAGTGCGGCGCGGAGGTTTCCCTGAATGCGGCGTTCTGCAGCTCCTGCGGCGCTCCCATGCCGGTAGAGGCTCCTGCGGAGGAGGTTCCCGCGGAGGAGGCTTCGGAAGAGACGGAGGAGGAAGCTGCGGAAGAGGTAACGGAGGAAGCTCCGGTTTCCGAGACGGAAGCGTTCGGGGAGCAGTAAGCCGCCGAAAATTGTCCGAGGAGCAGTAAGCGGCCTGTGGAAGCACAGGAGATAGTCTGTGGCGGATGTTCTTGCTGACAAATACGGGGAATCGTTTTTGTTAAAATTTTCTATTGTAAAGCCCTGTACAATCAGTTATAATAAAACTACCCTGAGGTGCACGATAACTCTTGTTTATTTTTGAACCTACATTACTTTAAACGGGATTCCTATATTGCCAGGCGGCTGCCAGGCCCTCACTCCGCAGGAGGATCGGAAGGGAAGGCAAAAACCGGGTTGCGGTCACCCACCTAGCATTGCTAGGAGTCAAAGAGCAAGGGGCGGCATTTTGGGGGATAAACAGACAATTTGAGTTACCAAGGAAGAGAGCAGTCCGCAGGGGCTGCTCTTTTACGCGAATCGGCGGACTTCGAAGGCGGCGGCAAAGCTTTTCGAAGCGCCTGATTCGTGCCTGAGCGGGGAGAGCTCGTCTGAACCGGGAAGATGTCGCAGGAGGGCTTGTTGGAGTGAAGAAAAACAGATGGAATCTGAACCGGTCGCAGAGGATGCAGCTGAAGGCGTTTATCAGTCTGTTGGGAATATTGTTGATCGTTTTGCTGCTGGCGGTAAAGCTGGCGGGCGCGCTGCTGCTGCGTAACCGCCCTGAGGAGGAAGAGGAGGAGACGCCGTCTCCGCCGACTCCCGCGCCGGTGGTGGAAACTCTGCGGAACGTATGGATTCTGGAGGAGAGCGAGGAAGGGTTGCTGGCGTTCTGTCAGGGGGAGAGGCTGTTCTGGCCCTGGGGGACGCTGCCCGGAGGGACGGAAAGGACTGGAGAGCCGGAAGGGTCGTCCGGAGGGATGGAAAGGACTGGGGAGCCGGAAGGGTCGTCCGGAGGGACGGAAAGGACTGGGGAGCCGGAGCGGTCGTCCGGAGGGACGGAAAGGACTGGGGAACCGAAGCGGTCGCCTGGAGGGACGGAAAGGACTGGGGAGCCGGAAGGGTCGTCCGGAGGGACGGAAAGGACTGGGGAGCCGGAAGGGTCGTCCGGAGGACAGGAAGAAACCGTGGAGCCGGAACACCATGCCGGAGAAGCGGGAAATGACGGGAGAATTTACCGCCCGGCCGGGTCGGTGCGGGAGCAGCTGGCGGACGTGACGCTGACGGACGGCAGGGTGACCGAGGTTGCGGTAAAGGATCAGAAGATCAACGGGCGGATCCTGAGCGCTGGGGAGGACTGGATCGAGGTGGAGGAATACGGGCGGCTGCCCCTGGCGGAGGATTATCAGGGCTACCGGCTTTATGACAGTCTGGAAATGTGTACCGTGCGGGATATCCGCTTCGGCTATCGCTTTACGGATCTCTGCCTGGAGAACGGCCAGGTCTGCGGGATCCTTCTGGTGCGGGAGGAGGCTATGGATTCGATCCGGGTGCTGATCAAGGGTCAGAGCGGGATCTTCCACGATCAGGCGGAGGTGACGGCGGACACGGGCTTTACGGTGCAGTACGGCAGCTTTGAAGACAGAAAGTCGGAAGTCCACAGCGCCGGGGAGACGCTTTCCGTTTCTGTTGACAGTCCCTATTTTGAGACAGACAGAGTGTGGATCATTCCGGAGATCCTGACCGGAAAAACCGTTTTGAAAAGCGTCAGCAAAAGCCAGGGGACACCCGCCTATCGGGGAACGCTGGAGCTGATCCGGACACAGGACGGAATCGTCGTGGTGAACGAGCTGCCCCTGGAGGAGTATTTATACAGCGTGGTGCCCAGCGAGATGCCTTCCCGGTATCCGTCGGAGGCGTTAAAGGCTCAGGCGATCTGCGCCAGAACCTACGCCTATTGCCATATGGAGCGGGCGGGCTATCCGCAGTACGGCGCGCATGTGGACGACAGTACCTCCTATCAGGTTTACAATAATATTCTGGAGCAGGAGAGCACGACGACGGCGGTAAAGGAGACCTACGGGCAGCTTCTTTTTACAGCGGAGAATGAGCTGGCGGAGACCTTTTATTATTCCACCTCCTGCGGGGCGGGAACCGACGCCAACGTTTGGAAGACAAAGCAGGCCCCGCTTCTGACCTACCTGCATCCGAGGCATCTTTGTAAAACGGATATGGCCCTGGTTGCCGCCGGCGGGGAAGAGGCGGAGAATCTGGGAGAGAATCTGAGGGAGGAGGAAGCCTTCGCGGAATTTATCGGCTCGGTAAATCCGGACGATTTCGAGGCCAATGAGAGCTGGTATCGCTGGACTTATGAGGTCAGGGAGGTGGATCCGGAGTACATACTGGAGATTCTAAAGAAGCGTTACGCCGCGAATGGAAAACTGGTGCTGACGTTGGTAGACGGGGAATATATCAGTCAGGAAATCGGGGAGCTGGGCAGGATCCGGGAGCTTACCATCACGAAGCGGGGAGCCGGGGGAGTGGCGGATGAACTGATGATCGAGGGAGAAGAGGCTGCCTATAAGGTGATAACGGAGCATAATATCCGCTATGTCCTGAATAACGGGGAGAGCAAGATTGTACGCCAGGACGGGAAAAAGACGTCCAGCCCGAATTTGCTGCCCAGCGGCTTTTTTGTGATAAACGCTGGAAAAAAGGACGGATATGTGGTAGGATATACCTTGACCGGCGGGGGATTCGGCCACGGCGTCGGAATGAGCCAGAACGGCGCGAAGGAGATGGCGAAATCCGGCTGGACAGCAGGCGATATTTTATCCTTCTTTTACGAGGACTGCAGCGTCAGAAATATTTTTGAGTAGGAGAAAAAGAGTGATCCGCAAAAGCTACCTGATCATAAAGAACTTATCCGTGCAGATGAGAAAGCAGAATATCAGCGCCTATGCCGCCAGCATCGCTTTTTTCTTCTTCTTGTCCGTCGTTCCCATGCTGATTATGATCTGCGCGATTATCCCTTATACGCCGCTGACGGAAAAGAATCTGGTGGAGGCGGTGACGGAGGTGGTGCCGGAGATGGCGGTTCCGCTTACTGTGAGCCTGATCTCGGACGTGTATGAGAGATCCTCGGGCGTGATGTCGATCGCGATTATCGCTACGATCTGGTCCGCGGCCAAGGGCGTTATGGCGCTGATGCGGGGGCTGAACGCGGTCAACGGAGTGGAAGAAAAGCGGAATTATTTCGTGATTCGGGGGATTGCCAGCCTGTATACGGTGGTCATGCTGGTCGTGGTAATCCTTTCGCTGTTTATCAACGTTTTCGGAAACCAGCTGGTGGATCTGGCGCTGTATCGATTCCCGGTGCTGCAGAATCTGGTGTCCTTTATCATGAATTTTCGGTTTCTGGTCGTCTGGGCGGTGCTGACGCTGCTTTTCGCGGCGATCTACGCTTATGTGCCGGACGAGAAGCTGAAATTCCGGGAGCAGATTCCGGGGGCGGCCTTTGCGGCGGTAGTCTGGAGCGTCTTTTCCTGGGGCTTTTCCATCTATGTTACCTACGGAAATTCCTACGGTATTTACGGGAGCCTGTCGATTGTGATCATCGTGCTGATCTGGATGTATTTCTGTATGTATATCATCATGATCGGCGCTTATCTGAATCGATACTTCCGCCCGGTGAACAGGGTATTGGCGGGAGGCAGAAAATTCTGAAAACCACTTGACATTTTCGCCAAATGCCATTAAACTGAGGAACGAACGGACAAAGGCAAGGATGGTGCAAAGTAGAGAACCGTTTTCCGACAGAGAGAGGAGGCCGTCGGCTGGAAGCTTCCCCGGGTTCAGGCGGAATCTCGAATTTCTCACCGGAGCTGCCGACGGGAACCTCCGGGCGAAGGAGCCGGGAGAGAGTAGCGTCGGACGTGGCGCGCGTTAAGCGTAAGAGAGAGTCCTGCCGTAAGGCGGGGAATCAGGGTGGTACCGCGGAAGAGGATTTCGTCCCTTGCATGAAAATGCAGGGGGCATTATTTTTGTGTGAATCAACCAAGTTCGGAGCTTAGGACGAGCAACGCGAACGGGGGAGGCAGGGTCTTCCGAGTCTGCCGATTCATGGTTTGTGTTGACAGGAAAAGCAGACGCCGTGGGAATTTCCGCAGGTAACATAGATGAAAAAGCCCCAGGAAAAATAAAATAGAAAATCGGAGGGAAAGGGAATGAACGACAGGTTTGCGGAGATCAGGCAGGAAATCATGGACGGGATTGCAAAGCGCGCGGAATCCAGGGCGGCGGCATTCGAGCTGCGGAAGCAGTTCCTGGATTCCAAGACCGGCAAGATCGGCCAGATGATGAAGGAGATGAGGAATCTCGCCCCGGAGGAGCGGGCGGGCTTCGGCAAGAGCGTCAACGAGCTGAAGGAGTGGGCCCAGCAGCGCTTCGCCGAGCTGGACGAGAAGATGAAGGAGAGGGAGCTGCAGCGGCGGTACGAGTCCGAGCGCATCGACGTCACCATGCCGGCCGAGGGGCGTCAGACCGGAAACCTGCATCCCATCACCCAGATGCGGAACCAGCTGATCGACGTGTTTGCGGGCATGGGCTTCGAGATTTTTGAGAATAGAGAGATCGAGAACGATTATTATAATTTTACGGCCCTGAATACGCCGAAGGATCACCCGGCCAGGGATATGCAGGATACCTTTTATCTTTCGCAGGACTTCCTGCTGGCCACCCAGACCTCGGCGGCGCAGATCCACGCCATGGAGACGAAGGAGCTGCCGATCAAGATGCTTTCCCCGGGCAAGGTTTTCCGCTCGGACGACGACGCGACCCATTCGCCTATGTTCCATCAGATGGAGGGGCTTGTGGTGGATCAGAAAATCACCCTCTGCGACCTGAAGGGGATGCTGGACGTATTTGTACAGAAAATTTTCGGAGAGGGAGCGACGACAAGGCTTCGCCCCTCCTTCTTCCCCTTTACGGAGCCTTCCGCGGAGGTGGACGTAAGCTGCTTTGAGTGCGGCGGAAAGGGCTGCAAGCTCTGCAAGGGAACGGGCTGGATCGAAATCCTGGGCTGCGGGATTGTCAATAAGAAGGTACTGGAAAACTGCGGTATCGATTCCGACCGGTACAGCGGACTGGCCTTCGGAATCGGACTCGAGCGGGTCGCTATGCTGAAATACGGCATCAACAATATCAAGCTGCTGTTCGAGTCGGATCTGCGGGTTTTGAGCCAGATCGACGATAACTGACGCCGAATTGCGAGAGCTGTCGGCGCAAGTAACCTCGAGGAGGAAAAGAAGAACTGTCGTTGAGGACGCCTTGAGGAAGAGAGAAAATGGAGGGATATTATGTTAGTACCTTTGAGTTGGCTGAAGGATTATGTGGAGATCGATATTACGCCCCAGGAGCTGGAAAAGAAGCTGTTTTCCTGCGGCTTTGAGGTAGAGGAGCTGAATGAGGTCGGAAAGGAGATCAGCAAGGTCGTCGTGGGACTGGTGGAGGACTGCCAGCCGATCCCCGAGACCCATCTGCACATCTGCCGGGTCAACGCCGGGGACTGCGGAAGCTTCCAGGTCTGCTGCGGCGCGGACAACGTACAGACGGGCGGGAAATACCCTCTGGCGCTGGTCGGGGCGACTGTTTTCGCCACCGGGAAGGATCATAAGACCGTAGAAGGAGTCATGACGATCAAGAAGGGGAAGCTTCGCGGCTATGAGTCCGAGGGAATGCTCTGCTCCGGCGTGGAGCTGGGAGTCTCTGAGAACATGTTCCCCGGCGGGGGCTATAACGGGTTACTGGTTCTGCCGGAGGATGCGGAGCCGGGGACGGACGTAAAGCCGATGCTTGGGCTGGACGACTGGATTTTCGATATTTCGATTACGGCGAATCGGCCGGACTGCCAGAGTATTTTAGGGATCGCCAGAGAGGTGGCGGCGGCTCTGGATCGGGAGCTGAAGATGCCGGCTTTGGATTATACGCCGACGGAGGTGAGGAAAGAGGGCTTCCGGGTGACGGTGGAAGCGCCGGAGCTCTGCCCCAGGTACATCGGGCATTATGTCTACGACGTAAAAATCGGAGAGTCCCCGCTCTGGATGAGGCGCAGGCTGGCGCTGATCGGGCAGGACGCGATCTCGAATATTGTGGATATTACGAATTACGTGATGCTGGAGATGGGGCAGCCCATGCACGCCTTCGACTGTAATTACCTGGAGGGCAATGAGATTCGCGTCCGTAGGGCCGGAGAGAAAGAAAAAATTGTAACCTTGGATTCTCAGGAATACGAGTTGAACCCCAACAATCTTGTCATCTGCGACGGCGTCAAGCCCGTCGCCCTGGCGGGAGTGATGGGAGGCCTGAATTCGGAGATCCGGGAGAGTACGTCGGAGGTACTGTTCGAGTCCGCGAAGTTTATGCGGGATAATATCAGGAAGACTTCCCGGGCTCTGGGGAAGCGAACCGACTCCAGCGCGAAGTATGAGAAGGGCGTGGACGAGTACGCGACGGTTCATGCCATGAAGCGGGCGCTGCACCTGGTAGAAGAGCTGGGCTGCGGAAAGATTTCCGCGACCCACGAGGACATCAATACGGGAAATTCGATCGAGCCGAAGGAGCTGAAGGTAAGCATCCGGCGGGTGAACGATGTGCTTGGGATTGAGGTTCCCAAGGAGGAGATTCTGCGGATCCTGCGGAACCTGCAGTTCGCCCCGGTTATCGACGGGGACGAACTGACGCTTCAGGCACCGGCTTACCGGGAGGATATGGAGTCCTATCAGGATGTGGCGGAGGAGGTCATCCGGATGTACGGTTATGACCATGTAGTTCCCGCCTTCCTGCCGGAGGCGAAGGTTACCACGGGCGGCCTGAACCGGAGGCAGCAGAAGGAGCTGCGGCTGAAGAGGGCGCTCTGCAGCGTGGGCGCTTACGAGTGTATCCATTACTCTTTCTTCTCCCCCTCAGACCTGGATTTACTGCGGCTTTCGCCGGACGCGCCGGAGCGCCGGGCGATCCGCCTGCTGAATCCGATCAACGAGGAGCTGTCGCTGATGCGGACGACGCTGGCGGCCTCTATGCTGAACGCGATCTCCCGGAACCAGAAGAAGGGAAATCTGGAGGGGAGGCTTTTCGAGCTGGGGAAGGTATTTCTCGCGGAAAAGCTGCCGCTGGAGGATTATCCGGAGGAGCGGGAGATACTCTGCGTCGGCATCTTCGGCGGGGAGGAGAGCTTCTTTACGCTGAAGGGAATCGCGGAGAGCGTGGCGGAAAATCTGTTTGCGGAGTTCTCCTATGCGCCTGGAAACCGTCCTTATCTTCACCCGTACCAGACGGCGGTGATCTCCTGCCGGGACGAGGAGATCGGCTGGCTGGGAAAGGTGGCTTACGAGGTGGCGGAGGAGCTGGATCTTCGAAGCGACGCCTTTCTGCTGGAGATCGACCTGAAGAAGCTTTCCGGGCTGCAGACCGGGAAAGCGACTTATACGCCCCTGCCGAAGTATCCGGAGGAAAGCCGGGATCTGGCCCTGGTGATGGATAAGGGCGTTACCTGCGGCCAGGTAGAGGAGGTTATCCGAAAGTCCTGCGCCCATATCGGCGGGATCCGGCTCTTCGACGTGTACGAGGGCGGGCAGATCCCCAAGGACAAGAAGAGCATGGCCTTTTCCGTCCGGTTCGTGCCGGGGGAGGAAGCCTTTGAGGCGGACTCGGTGGATCGCTTTGTAAAAAAGATTTTGAAGAATTTGAAGAATCAGCTGGATATTGAGCTGCGTAGCTAAGTGTGTAAAGATTTTTAAGGCAGCAAAGTACGCTGCCTAAGAAAATCTAAGTTGCACAAGGCGAACAAGTTCGCCTTGAAGAACGCCAAGGGCGGGCGTTCTTCCGGGCTTGCACCAGTTCATTAACTGTTTGTGGTTTGTGCCGGCTTTGCTGGTATGTCTGGAAGTATAAATAAAAAGGAAATGGAGAAAAGAAAATGGCAAAGAAAAGCGCATGGGAGAATTATGACAGGAAAGAGTTGAAGGCGGTGGAGAAGCTCTGCGGGAGCTACCGCAGCTTTCTGGACAGCAGCAAGACGGAGCGGGAGTGTATCGACACCATCGTCAACACTATCGAGGCGCAGGGCTACCGGGAGCTGGAGAGCGTGTGGAAGACGGGTGAGAAGCCTGTGACCGGCGACCGGCTGTACAGCGTCTGGATGAATAAGTCCATCGTGATGTTCCAGATCGGCAGAAAGCCTCTGACGGAGGGGCTGAATATTCTGGGCGCCCATATCGACAGCCCCAGACTGGACGTCAAGCAGAATCCCCTGTTCGAGGAGGAGCAGGCCTTCGCCTATCTGGATACCCATTATTACGGGGGAGTAAAGAAATACCAGTGGGTAGCTCTGCCGCTGGCGATCCACGGCGTCGTCGTAAAGAAGGACGGCACGACGATAGAGCTGAATATCGGGGAGAACGAAGATGATCCGGTCTTCTTCGTCTCGGATCTGCTGATCCATCTGGCGGGGGAGCAATTGGAGAAGAAGGCGGCGAAGGTGATCGAGGGCGAGGCCCTGGATCTGATCGTGGGCTCCAAGCCTCTGAAGCTGGGCGAGAAGGAGAAGGAGACCGACGAGGGAAAGAAGAAGGCGAAGGAGCTGATCAAGTCCGGTGTGCTGGATATCCTGAAGGAGACCTACGATATCGAGGAGGAGGACTTCCTCTCCGCGGAGCTGGAGATCGTTCCCGCGGGCAAGGCGAGAGAGGCGGGACTGGATCGCAGTATGATCCTGGCCTACGGACAGGACGACCGGGTATGCGCCTTTACCTCTATGCAGGCGATGCTGGACGCGGGAGAGACGGACAGGACGGCCTGCTGTATTCTGGTGGATAAGGAGGAGATCGGCTCGGTCGGCGCTACCGGGATGCGGTCCCGGTTCTTTGAGAACGCCGTGGCGGAGCTGATGAACCTGACGGGAGAGTACAGCGAATTGAGCCTCAGGAGATGCCTGGCGCACAGCTGTATGCTTTCCTCCGACGTCAGCGCGGCCTTCGATCCGAGCTACCGCTCCTGCTTCGAGCCGAAGAACGCGGCGTGGCTGGGCTCCGGGATGGTCTTCAATAAGTTTACGGGTTCCCGGGGAAAATCCGGCTCCAACGACGCCAACGCGGAGTACATTGCCCACCTGCGCGGCATTATGGAGGAGGAAAAGGTGACCTACCAGACCGCCGAGCTTGGCAAGGTGGACGTCGGCGGGGGCGGAACTATCGCTTATATCCTGGCGCTGTACGGGATGAACGTGATCGACAGCGGCGTGGCGGTGCTGAATATGCACGCGCCCTGGGAGGCCACCAGTAAGGCGGACGTCTACGAGGCGTACAAGGGCTATATCGCTTTCGTAAAGAAAGCGTCCCTGCAAAGCCGGGAGCGGAGCGATAGAAAATGGAGCTGAAAAAATCAGACTTTTCTTTTGAACTGCCCCAGGAGCTGATCGCCCAGGATCCCCTGGAGGAGCGCTCCTCCTCCAGGCTCCTTGTGCTGGATAAGGAGACGGGGGCGGTGTCCCACCATGTATTTCGGGAGATTCCCGGCTTCCTGAAACCCGGGGACTGCCTGGTGCTGAACAATACGAAGGTCATCCCCGCAAGACTGCTGGGAGAGCGGGAGGGAACCGGCGCACATGTGGAGGTTCTGCTGTTGAAGCGAAGGAACGGGGACGTCTGGGAAACCCTGGTAAAGCCGGGGAAGAAATGCCGCCCCGGAACCAGGCTTCTCTTCGGAGGCGGGCTGCTGCGGGCGGAGGTATTGGAAACGGTGGAGGAGGGAAACCGCCTGATCCGCTTTGAATACCAGGGAATCTGGGAGGAGCTTCTGGATCGGCTGGGGGAGATGCCCCTGCCGCCCTACATTACCCATAAGCTTCAGGATCCCGAGCGCTACCAGACCGTTTACGCGAAGTACGAGGGCTCCGCGGCTGCGCCGACGGCGGGACTGCATTTTACGAAGGAGCTGCTGGAGCGGATCGAAGGGGCGGGGGTTGAGATCGCCTACGTCACCCTGCATGTGGGGCTGGGAACCTTCCGGCCGGTGAAGGAGGAGAATATTCTGGAGCACCATATGCACTCCGAATATTATCAGATTACGGAGGAAGCGGCGAAAAAGATCAACCGTACAAAAGCCGCGGGAGGACGGATTATCTGCGTCGGCACTACCAGCTGCCGCACACTGGAAAGCGCGGCGCAGGAGGACGGAACCGTCCGGGCGGGCAGCGGAAACACGGAGATCTTTATCTATCCGGGCTATCGCTTCCGGGTGCTGGACGGGTTGATTACAAATTTCCATCTGCCGGAATCCACGCTGGTCATGCTGGTCAGCGCCCTGGCCGGGCGGGAGAACGTACTGAACGCCTACCGGGAGGCGATCCGGGAGCGGTATCGGTTTTTCAGCTTTGGGGATGCGATGTTTATTCGATAAAAACCCGAAACGCGCTTTTGTGAAGTGAAAAATTTTGCCAGGAATATTGCAATTAGGATTTGCATATGCTATAATGCCAATAGGCAAAAAGAGATTACGAGTCCGACTGGACGAAAGAATGAATCCCTGAACTGTGTTGCGCCACAGTCCAGGGATTCTTCTTTTCTTTTTTGGTGGCAAAGCACCCACCAGGCTATTTGTCGTCCTTATGGTGACTGTCAAGCCATTTGCAGATGAGGTGGCAAACCACACCCGCCGCGACAGCACCTAAAAAAGAGATTACGACTTCCACACTGAACACCTCCCCCTGTTGCCAGGTATCGGTAGGACAACATAAATATTGTATCATATATTTTCACCGACGTCTACATTTTAGAAATGATTTCCCAAAAGGTTTCGTCGGTTTTGCAGGTTGTACAAATTTTTACAATTAAAGTATGCTAACAGCGAACCGCAGGCAAAAAGATATGCGGTATCCTTGGATGTAGAGTGGTACCTGACTACTACAAACAAGGAGGAAAAATAAATGCGTGAAATCAGAGGGAAAGTGAAGGGCTTACTATTGGCGGGAGCGGCAGCGTCCGTTTTCCTTGCGGGGGCGATGCCTGTGTCAGCCGCCGGATTAAAGGACATTTTTGATGCGAAGTATTATGCGGACAACAATGAGGATTTGAAGGCGGCCTTTGGGTATGACGAGGCGGCGCTGTATCGGCATTTTCAGGAATATGGTCTGAAGGAAGGCAGACAGATGAATCCTATTCTGGATGTGGCTGCGTACAGGGCTGCTTACGAAGATTTGGAGAAGGCGTTTGGAGATGACTGGGACGCTTACGTAGAGCACTATTTGACGTATGGCGTATATGAAACGAACAGAAGAGAAGGCGTACTGTTTGACCCTGTAGCTTACGCGGAGGCATACGCAGATATTAAGCAGGCCTTCGGCGATGATATTATGGCAATCATCGAGCATTACGAAACCTTCGGAATACAGGAGAACAGAACGGAGGGAACCGCGGCGGGATATGCGAGTATAGCGGACAGAGAGCAGGCGATGCAGAAGGAAGCGGCCAGACTTGCGGTGGAGGCGGCCGGGGAAACTACGAAGACCATTCAAAATCCTGACGGCAGTTGGCTGCTGAATCGATATGATGAAAGCGGAAAAACGATTTCATCAGCGCTTTACGGACCGGAAGGCGATATGTATGGCCTGGAAAAATACGAGTATAATGAGGCTGGAAAACGTATCAAAACCACGGGCTATGAGGGCGGCACGACCTTGAAGTATGTCTGGGAATATGATGAAAACGGGCGGCTGGCAAAGGAAGTGAATTATGATAAAGAGGGAGGAATAGCCAGCGTACAGATATATGATCGCAGTGTGGACGGCGAAGTAACGATAACGCAATATGACGGCGACGAAAACGCGCAGTAGATTTATGTATATCAGTATGACGAGAACGGGAAAAAGGCGGCGGTGATGTATTCGGCCGACGGGAAAAAGCTTTATTTGCAGGAATATGGCGAGAACGAGATACTGAAGACGGTTACCATGTATGATAGCGATGAGAAAAAAAGTTATTTATACGAGTGCGACGAAAACGGGCAACCGTTCAGAGTAACAAGCTATGACACAGAAGGCAACGTTAAAGAAGTAACCGAAATAGAGAATTGACGATGAAACGCCTCAGGCCGCGGGAAGGATTTTTCTTTCCGTCGGACTGAGGCGGCTCTTTTATTCCTTCGACATTGCCAGAGGCTGCAGATCATGCTCGAACAGCAGCTCGTTTACTTTCATGATCGGCATATTTCGTTGTATGGCAAACAGAATAATCGCGTCTCTCTCGTCTCTTGCGTATAATTCACGGTTTTTCGATACCTTCAGCAGCGTCTGCGCTTCCTCCTCGGAGAGATGCAGGCCGAAGGCTATGGCGATCAGGATGTCCCGGGAGGGCGTTTTTTCTCCGGAAAAGATTTGATACACATAGGTGCGGTAAAGATTGGAATCCTTTACTACATCAGCTTTACTGAACTTTTTCTGAGACAGCAGGCTGTTTAAGTGTGCGGATAAGGTGGAGGTGATCAAATTTTCCGGATTGCCTTTCAGATAATCTTCAATATCTGTAGCCGACTTGATCTCGTGGTTTAATTCTTCCGTGGTTTTTAATTGCATATTGTTTCTCCGTATATTTGTGTGATATAATGTCCGTAAAGGGCAGAGTCAAATGATCGAAGAAGCAGCTGCCGTGCTCACACGAGCAGATGTTTCTTCGGTCATTTGACGAGCGAAGCGAACCCGAAAAAGCCTGCTTTTTCGGGTCTCTGCCCGAGACTTGCAGCAAACATGATATAATATCCTTATTCAGGGCATGAAACGGCCGAATGGCCATCCATGCTGTGTTGCAGCGCAGCCATGCTATTATTTTACCAGATTGTCGGGGATACGACAAGCCGGGATTTTTTTCGCGACAGGTTAAAAGCGATTGCTGAAGTGAAAAGTTAACTTCCACTTCAGCGTTAAAAGCGATTATCCGTCGCAGGCGGATTCTAAGTGCGCGGATAAAAATGCGATAGATGGAAGGAGTCTGTCGGCGGGAAAGGATACGGAGGAGAACAACCATGGAATACGAAGAGGTCAGGCTGCTGAAGCGGAGCGAAAAGAGTACAGTGTATCTGCTTCGCGAAAAGGGCGGGGAGCGGATGTATATTCGTAAAGAACTGGCTGGACAGCATCCAATCTATCAGACGCTCAGGAACTGTCCCCATCTCTGCCTGCCTAAGCTGTATGAGGTTACGATCGCGGAGGATTCCACTACGGTGATCGAAGAGTATATCGAGGGACGAAGCCTGGTTGCGGAGGAGCTGACGGAGAAACAATTCCTGCATCTTGTCCGGGAGCTTTGCTCTGTTCTGGAGTTCCTGCACGGGAAGGGAATCATTCACCGTGATATCAAGCCATCCAACCTTCTTCTGACGGAAGAGGGGCGGCTTTATCTGATCGATTTTGACGCCGCCCGTATGCCGAAGGCGTAAGCGGAGCAGGATACGCAGCTGCTGGGCACCAGAGGCTATGCGCCGCCGGAGCAGTATGGCTTTGCGCAGACGGATGAACGGACGGATATCTATGCGCTGGGAGTGACGCTGGAGCAGCTTCTGCCGGAAAAGAGCGGGAAGCCGCGCTATAAGAAAATCATCCAGAAATGCAGGAACCTGAATCCGGATGAGCGGTATCAGGCGGTGCGGCAGGTGAGACAGGCTTTCCAGCGGGCGGGCAGGATCGTGCCGGGCAGCCTCGCAGCCGCCCTCCTGTTGGGTTTTATCGCCTGCTTCTTGGGGGGGGCATTTGCTTTGCGTGATAACGGACAGGCGGAAGGCGGGGAGGAGAGTTCTGATCTTATCGTCCTGCCCGCGCCGGGCAATCCGCACTGGGATGGGGAGACCGGGATCACCGTTTGGGATAATGTGTTGGAATCCGGTAACGGGGATGAGGTACAGTTTTCTTTCCGCCTTTACAGGCGGGATGCGGACAATCCCCCGTCGCCGGAGGACGACGACTGGTATTTCGAAGACGTCATCCGTCTGGGAGGTTCCTTCCGAAACAGAGAGATTGTAGCCTATAATTCCGTGACAGACTGGCGGGGCAACGGGTATTATTATTTTACCGTGGTGGCAGTGGGGGACGGAGTCCGTTATACGGACAGCCCTTATGTAGTGTCGGACGTCTTTGAATATACGGGGGAATCGGCCCCGTATCTGCCGTCGCCGACAGGGCTTGCCTGGAGAATGTATGAAAAGGACAATACCCGGCTGTACTGCGCTACCTGGAGTAATCTGGATGATTACGGGGACAAGGATATCTTTAATGTGACTTTTTACGATGAGGCGGGAGAGTATGTGATGAACAATACCTGGACAATGGACTGGGTTCGGGAGTTTGGGTACGGAGGCATTACAATCCCCGCGGAGTTTCTGAAGAACGAGCCGGGCAGCGCATACCGCTTTACCGTTCAGGTCTACTCTTCGAGACCCAATGAGTATCAGGCAAGCTTTTTGCCGGAACCTGTGACGGAAGAATATTATAGCCCCTGGTTGTATTATGGGGCGAAGGAGTGAAGGAGAGTATCATAAGCAGATCATGATCAGAAGACTGCTGGATTTTTAAGTCCGGCAGTCTTTTTATGCGCAGGGCCGCATGTGAAATTTTGTTGCTTCGCAACATGCGGCCCGCGCGGCGAGTAGGGGAAGGCAGTTTGCTTTACAGGAAATGTTCGCTGGCAGCGTACCCGGAAGCGTGAAATTTGAGCTATGATGAAAAACGTTATCATATAGCAGAGGGGATGATTTTTTGAAGGGACGGTTTCCGAAGAAATTTTTGAAAGGCATACTGTTTGCCGTATTCTTTTTGGTGGGTCTAAAAGCGGCGGTTCTGCTGCTGTATCCTTCTAATAATATTATTCGTACATGGAATCATTTTTATACCTTGAAAAGGGGAACGGTCGATTTACTGGTGGTGGGCAGCAGTCACGCGTTTGCTTCCTTTGACCCTTCCGTTCTCGAGAGTGAAACAGGTAGGAACAGTTATATTCTGGCATCTAATTCCCAGAATACGGTTCAGACCTATTTTAATGTGAAGGAAGCTCTGCATTATCAGCATCCCGAGGCGATTATTCTGGAAGCTTTTTCGCTGGATGACAACAATAATTGGCGATACGGCGATAATTACGACCGAGACTGGAAAAAGGAAGCTAATATTGACGGTATGCGCTTCGGCTGGACCAAGCTGGAGGCCGTGATGGAGCAGTATGAAAAGTGGAACTGGGGATATGCATTGCTCCCCATTGCCAGAAATCACGGTAATTGGGAGGATATTAATACGATTGGCTCGAATCTAATGTTTTACATAAAGGGGATTCGGGAATATTCATCCTTTCATCCAAGCCAGACGTCCATGTCGGCTGAAACGATGGAGCGGTATGCTCAGGCGGAATATAATCCGGGGAACCGTGTGATTTCAGAAACGAATAAGCTTCATTTCCGTAAGCTGGCGCAGCTGTGCCGGGAGGAAGGAATTACTTTATATGTTGTGATGGCTCCCATGTATGATGTATATATCCGCTCCATTAATTATGACAACTGGGCCGGTCAGATTGCTGAGCTTGCGGAAAGCGAAGGGGCGTACTATCTGGACTGTAATCTGCGATATGATGAAATCGGCCTGACGGCCCAGGATTTTGAGGATGCATTTAACGGTTACCATCATTTAAACGGCAGCGGCGCTGACAAGGTAACCCGCTTTGTAGCAGAAACACTTTGGGGGAACTGATATGTTATTTAATTCTGTTCATTTTTTGATTTTTTTCCCGATCGTTGTCCTGGTGTATTTCCTGATCTCTAAACGAATGAAATATTTATGGCTGTTAGCCGCCAGCTACTATTTTTATATGAGCTGGAATCCTCTGTACGCTCTTTTGATACTGACTTCAACGGTGGTTACATGGAGCGGTGGTTTGCTGATATCCTCCGGAGAGCGGCAGACGGGTAAAAGAGGAAAACGAATTAGGAAAGTAGGGGGATTGGTCGGATGTATTGTGTTGAATCTGGGCATTTTATTCTTCTTTAAGTATTATGCCTTTACGGCGGAGATGATCGAGAACATTTTTGCGCTTTTTAGGATTTCCGTGCGGATACCGGTCTTTGATATTCTTTTGCCGGTGGGAATTTCTTTCTATACGTTTCAGGCGCTGGGCTATGTGATCGACGTATTTCGGGGAGAAATCACAGCGGAAAAAAACATACTGCGCTACGCCCTGTTTGTGTCCTTTTTCCCCCAGCTGGTGGCAGGTCCCATTGAGCGCAGCAAGAATCTCATGCATCAGATTTATGAGCCCCATACTTTTGACGCCGATCGGGTTAAAAAGGGACTGCTTTTAATGGGCTGGGGATTTTTTCAGAAGCTGGTACTCGCGGATCGCATCGCCCTTCTGGTTACGGCCGTCTATAATGACTATACGGTGTATTCCGGCCTGCAGATTCTGCTGGCTACGGTGCTTTTTGCATTTCAGATATATTGTGATTTCGGCGGTTATTCTGATATTGCCGTGGGGGCCGCCCGTGTAATGGGCTTTACCTTGACGAAGAACTTTAAGAGCCCGTACTATGCCGTTTCCGTGAGTGAATTCTGGCGTAACTGGCATATTTCCCTGACTACCTGGTTTCGGGATTATCTTTATATTCCCTTGGGAGGTAATCGGTGCGGCAGGCTCCGAAAATACCGCAATATTCTCCTGACCTTTACTGCCAGCGGCCTCTGGCACGGGGCGGGGTTAAATTATATAGTATGGGGCACCGTCAACGGCCTATACCAGATAGCGGGGGATCTGACCCGGCCGCTTCGCAGCGGTCTGCAGAAAAAGCTGCATATTCGCACAGAATGCGGCAGTTATCGCCTGGTGCAGAGGTTGGTGACTTTTGTGTTTGTGGATTTCGCCTGGCTTTTCTTTCGGGCGGACAGCCTTACGACGGCCTTGCGGATGCTGCGGCATGGCGCTGCGAATCTGGGAATTCTCTCCTTTTTTGACCCGGAGACATTGCTCGGCATTAATACTATGGTTTTGACCGAAAAGAACTTTTATGTCATGCTGTTGGGACTGGTCTTTTTGATGTGGGTTGACTACAGGAAAATACAGGGGACGGATTTTCATGCAGTGCTGGCGAGGCAGAATATATGGTTCCGCTGGCTGGTTTATTACGGCTTAATATTCGTTATACTCATTTTCGGTATCTACGGCCCGCAGTATGATGCCTCGGCGTTTATTTATTTTCAGTTTTAGCCGGAAGAATATTTCAGTCCTGGCTCTATTATGGGACGAGGGCGTAAAAAAGGATCGGACAACAGTCCCTGCGTCGTTTGCGGCGCGGGGATTTTTTTGCGCGAATCAGCAGAGTCAGGAGCTCAGCGCGACAGAAACCGTGCTTGCACGAGTTTCTGTCGCGCTGAGCTCCTGACGAGCAACGC
>JAMPIG010000064.1 GCA_023662875.1 Roseburia sp.
CAGCAGCAGGATATCGCCTGCGCCGGCGTCGCCCGCCAGCTTGCCGCCCTGTACGGACGCGCCGATCGCTACGCACTCGTCCGGATTCAGGGACTTGCTGGGCTCCTTGCCGGTGAGCTGTCTTACCTTATCCTGCACGGCAGGAACACGGGTAGAACCGCCTACCAGGAGCACCTGGCCCAGATCCGCGTTGGTGAGGCCCGCGTCTCTCATCGCGTTCTGTACCGGGATTGCCGTCTTCTCTACCAGGTCGTGGGTCAGCTCGTCAAACTGCGCCCTGCTGAGGTTCATGTCGAAGTGCTTGGGACCTTCCGCCGTCGCCGTGATAAAGGGAAGGTTGATATTGGTAGTCATGGCGCTGGAAAGCTCCTTCTTCGCCTTCTCAGCCGCCTCCTTCAGCCTCTGCATCGCCATCTTGTCGCCGGAGAGATCTACGCCCTCCGCCTTCTTGAACTCGGAAAGCATCCACTGGATAATCTTGTTGTCAAAGTCGTCGCCGCCGAGATGCGTGTCGCCGTTGGTGGAAAGAACCTCGATTACGCCGTCGCCGATCTCGATGATCGATACGTCGAAGGTTCCGCCGCCCAGATCGTATACCATGATCTTCTGCTCTTTCTCGTTGTCCAGGCCGTAGGCAAGCGCCGCCGCCGTGGGCTCGTTGATAATTCTCTTTACGTCGAGACCTGCAATCTTTCCGGCGTCCTTGGTCGCCTGGCGCTGCGCGTCGTTAAAATACGCAGGAACCGTGATGACCGCCTCCGTAACCTTTTCTCCCAGGTAGCTCTCCGCGTCAGCCTTCAGCTTCTGCAGGATCATCGCGGAAATCTGCTGAGGGGAATACCTCTTTCCGTCGATGTTGCGGCCGTTGTCCGTCCCCATGTCCCTCTTGATCGAGGAGATCGTCTTCTCCGCGTTGGTGACAGCCTGACGCTTCGCAGGCTCGCCTACCAGTCTCTCGCCCGTCTTTGTAAACGCCACGACGGAGGGTGTCGTCCTTGCGCCTTCCGCGTTAGCGATAACGGTGGGCTTACCGCCCTCCATAACAGCTACGCAGCTGTTTGTCGTACCCAGATCAATACCAATAATCTTGCTCATTTTATATGCCTCCTGAATTTGTTTTTATGATAAAATTTTTATTGCTTCTCTCTTCTTACATTTTGACGGAGACCATGGAGTGCCGCACCACGCTGTCCCGGTAGGTATATCCCTTTTGCAGCTCCTGTACCACCGTTCCGGACTCGTAATCCCCGTCCTCCACCTGCATCACCGCGTTATGAAGGTTCGGATCGAATTCCTTACCCTCCGCCTCGATGGGCTTTACGCCGATGTTCTCAAGCTCTGTCATAAGCTGCTTATAGATTCGGTTCATCCCCTCTACAAAGGCGTCGTCCTTTTTCTCCTCGGATACCGTCGCCAGTCCCCTCTCGAAATTATCCACCACGGGAAGCATCTTTTCGATCACGCTCTTTGCCCCTGTCTCAAACATGGCTGATTTCTCTTTCTCCGTCCGGTTGCGGAAGTTTTCAAACTCGGCGAGCTGACGCTTTACCTTATCCTCCAGCTGGGCGATCTGATCCTTCAGGGCGTCCGTCTTTTTATCCAGCTTAGCCTGCTTTTTCGCGGCCCGCCTCTCGGCCCAGGTCTTCGGATCCTCGCCCTCGGGAGGCGTTTCCTCTGAAGCCTCCTCGCCTTCCGTCTCCGCGGCTTCTTCCCCGACGAATTCTTTTCCGTCTTCGGACGCTTTCCCCGGTTCCGCAGCCTCCTCCGTCCCGGCCGTCTCAGCCGTTTCCCCGTCGGTGCCCGGCTTTTCCCCGGCTTCCTGCGCCGCCTTACTCTCCCTGTCCGGCTTTTCCTCGGCTTCTTCCTGCGCCGCCTTCCTTTCCTGCTCTTCCATATTCTCAGTCCTTTCTATTGATCGTCCTTCCCGTATAATTCATCCAGCTGCGTCTGTATCGTCCGCAATGTCCCTACAACCTTGTCGTAATCCATTCTCTTAGGCCCCACAATACCGATTGTTCCCTTCATACCGCCGCCCAATTCGTAGGTAGCCGTCACAACGCTGCAGTCCTTCATGCTCTGCACCGGCGTCTCCTCGCCGATGTAAACCTGGATGCCCGTGCTCTCCGCGCTGTTCGAGGCCTCCTGCAGGAGCTCTCCCAGCAGCTGCTTCTCCTCGAAGGTATTGATCAGCTCGCTCGCCTTCTGATGATCCGCCAGCTCCGGATACCGGAAAATATTGTTTGTACCGCTGGTATAAATCTCCAGATCCTCCTCGGCCCGGATCGCTTCGGCTACCGCGTCGATTACCTCGCCGACGATATCGCTGTGGATCCCCGCCTGCTGCTTCATAACCGATATCATCGCCAGGCTGATCTCGTTGATCGATAAGCCGTTTAGGTTGGTGTTCAACAGGATGTTCAGCTTCAGCAGCGTCTCGTCGGACAATTCCTCGTCCACCGTCAAAATGTTATTCTTGATCACATTCCCTTCGATCACGATGACTGCCAGCAGCTGATGCGCATCCACCCTGGAAAGCTGGATAAATTTCACCTTGTTCCGCCCGGCCTGCGGGGCTGAGATCATAGTCGCGTACTGCGTGTTCTGCGCCAGCACCTTCGCCATCTGCTTCAGCAGCTTTTCCATCTTATCCTGACGCTCCACCAGCAGATCGTTCTTCTCCACAACCTCCCGCTGCTTCTCCTCCAGCATGGCGTCCACATAAAGCCGGTAGCCCTTGTCAGAGGGGATGCGCCCGGCTGAGGTATGGGGCTGAAAGATATAGCCCATCTCCTCCAGATCCGCCATCTCATTCCGGATCGTCGCGGAGCTCAGATTCAGGTCGGTGTACTTTGAAATGGTTCTGCTGCCAACCGGTTCCCCTGTCTCCAGGTAATTGCGGATGACGGCCTGGAGGATTTTCTTTTTTCTCTCATCCAGCTCCACTCCCGCACCTTCCTTTCCTCCTTGTTAGCACTCGTCCGAGAAGAGTGCTAACACTTGATAAAACTAAAATAGCACTAAGCGAATTTATTGTCAACCGATTTTATAGAAAAAAGTATAAAGAAATTATTAAAAACCCCGCATCCTTCCGCCGGACAGGCGGTGGAATACGAGGTTTCCCCGGTAAATACATTTTAGATGTAGAAGCTTCCCGTAAACTCCTTATTCATAACATAATATACTATGTTTTCCTCCGGCTTCACATAAAGCTCCAGGCTCTCAAGCTCTCCGGCCTTCTGCTTCAGGTCGTATTTCCATATGTCCTTCGCCATCTTTACCAGATCCTCGTCCGCATAGGACTTCCCGGAGAACTGTACATGTAACGCGGACTTAAGCTCCGCCTTCTTCGCGGGCGTTTTCTTCTCCGCCGGCTTTCTTCCCGCCTTCTTTACCTCGGGCTTTTTCTCCTCTGCCTTTACGGACTCCGTTACCTCGACAGGCTCCGCCGCCTGCTTTTCCGCCTTTGCCTCAACAGGCTCAGCCGCCGTCTTCTTTTTCGCCTTTGACGCTTTCTCCGGCTTAGGTTCCGCTGTCTTCACCGCTTTTTCCTCAGCCGCCTTCGCTGTTGCCTTTACTGCTTTTTCCTCGGCCGTTTTCGCCGCCTTATCGGTTGTTTTCTTTGCTGCTGCCATAAATCGCTCTCCTCTCCTTTACAGGCGTATCTGTTTTTTCATTCTCTCCTCTGCAGTTTATCGCACTGCCACGGGCAGTATAGCCTTTTTTCCCCGAATTGTCAATAGCGATATTCTTTTTTCGGCGTGAGCTTTGGCGAAAAGTACTGCGACACGCTTATGTCGTCAAATCCCGCAACGCTTATGTCCCATTTTAATCAGATAGCTGGTCATCTGGTAACCGGCCTGATAAGAATTGAAAACAACGCTTCCTATATGAAGGCTTTCGTAGGCCCGATCCAGCAGAACCGCCTTGATGCGCTGGCTTTCCAAAAGCTCTAAATCATCCTGGTCGATCCGCTCCCCCTGAAAGATGAAAATGCCGTCAAATTGTTTTCCAAGAATATGACCGCGTATAAACGATCTGTCTCTGCTGATCAGAATATTCAGGGTGTACCCCTGTTCTTCACATTGACGGCTCATCGCCTCCAACAGTGTAGTAAAATATTCTCCGCTGATACTGGAGGTAAAAAAACCAGCATTCGGCTCTTTCCGGATTTTAACAGCCTGCCGCTTAGGTTCGGCGCATAATTCATTTCCTTCGCAATTCGTAAAATACGGGTTTTCGTCTCCTCATTTACCAATTCGGAATTGTTCAAAGCATTGGATACGGTAGAAATCGCCACCCCGGCTTCTCTGGCTACATCCTTGATCGTTACCTTTTTCATCTTATGTCATCACTCTGCTTTCCTGAAGCGCAAGCTCTATTTGCCGCCGCGATTGCAACCTCCGCTTCCAAATGGGCCTGGTCCCTGAACGACCTGGCGGATAAATACGATCCCTACTTTTATGAGGTCGCCTCCCAGGACACTCTGAACTGGTTTAAGCTGGAGGACGGAAAAACTTACGGTTATCCGGATTATTCCAACGGTTCGGAAGACTATGAAAGCGGTATGCTGGAAGCAAATACGGCTTTCGCTATCCGCAAGGATATTTACGAGGCTTTGGGAGAACCGGAGATGGGTACGCCGGAGCAATTCCTCTCAGTATTGGGCCAGATAAAAGAACAGTTTCCGGAGGTAATTCCCTTCGGTTCAAACTCCATGACGGACGGAACCGGATCTCTCGGCGCGGATTTCCAGAATTTTCTGGGCGTTCCTATTGAAAATGAGGACGGAATCTGGTATGACAGAAATATGGACGAAGATTACCTGACCTGGATCGGCGTCCTGAATCAGGCTTATCGGCTGGGTTATATCAGCGACGATAATTTCTCGGACGACGATACGAACCATGAAGACAAAATAAAGGCCGGCAAATAATGAGGACGGTCTGGTAGCTTTAATGCCGGAGGTTAAGGAGCTGCAGCTCACCGATATCGACTCCTTCAAGCAGATTTACCGCCTGTCGGAATTCATAGTCTTCGGCCATGACCGGTACGAGGCCCTCTCCGCGGACGGTTTTGAATCGATTGCCCAGATGCAGAAATGGGGCGCAGGAAAGCTGAAACCGCAGTTTATCATTGAAAATATCTCTCCGGATTCCGGTTCCGCCGAAGCCCGGGCGCTAAGCGCAATCGACACAAACTGGAGCACTACCCTGACCAGCCTGATCAGAACCAAGGACGATACAGGAGGGAGAATCCTATGAAATTACAGACATTATATTCTCTGATCGATTTGCCCGCCGAAATAACGAGGAATCTCGATACGATCGACAAGGAAAATATTCCGGCCCTATACGAAAAGGATCTGCATCGGTTGACAAGCCCCAAAACCGCGGCAATCGCATACCAGGATATAACGCAACTGCTGGGAAAGGATCCAGGGCATCTGAAAATGCTATATTGCCAGTTGAAATGCGCCGGACGAATAGCGGATAAATATGAATCGCTGGGGATTTCCCGACAGATTTACATTGATACCATGAAATGCTTCTCCCGATTTATCCGGGAATGCCAGGAGAAAAACGGAGAAATGTTTTTTGATCGTGGCTGGTGGACCTATCGGCAGATCAGCATGACTCTTTTCCGCCTTGGTTCGTTGGAATATGAGCTATGCGAGGAAGCCGGTGAACCCGTCATAGGAATCCACATTCCGTCGGACGCGGATCTTTCTTCCCCGGCCGTGGATCATTCCTTAAAAGAAGCCGCCCGCTTTTTCGAAACTTATTACCACGGCCTCCCGCCGCGCAAATATACCTGTGACTCATGGTTACTGTCGCCTTCTCTAAAGCCGTTCTTACCTCAGGATTCGAACATCGCCTCCTTTCAGCAGAGGTTTGTGATTCTGAAAGAAAATCCGTCTGACGACGAATTTATAGAGTGGCTGTTCCGCAGGCCCAAGAACACCAATTACGAAAGACTTCCGGAGGATACCAGTCTCCAGCGAAGTGTAAAAGCGCTCCTTTTGGAGGGCGGAACCATAGGAGCCGCATCCGGAGTACTCCGCCAACCATAAACTGCATAACGAAGCTGTCAGAAGGCGTACCAAAAGCAGTCTGCCGCACCGCAAGACGATACAAGGCCGACTGCTTTCTTCGTTCCCCTCCGCCCGCCAGTTCGAAGTCAATCCCCCGCTGCTGGCGGCGAACATTGGCTCATTGCCCGCGGAAATAAATCAGCACAAGAATTCCCAGCGCGATCCGATACCAGCCGAAGACCTTGAAGTCATGCTTTTTAATGTAGCCCATCAGGAAACGGAGCACGAAAAGCGATACCAGGAAGGACACCGCTGTCCCGATCAGAAGAAGCGTCAGCTCCGCCGGGGCGATGGCAAACCCAAATTTCACGATCTTTAGCAGGCTTGCCCCGAACATGACGGGAACCGCCAGAAAGAAGGTGTACTCCGCCGCCACCGTCCTCGATACCCCGATCAGCAGCGCACCCACGATCGTCGCGCCGGAGCGGGAGGTTCCCGGGAAGACCGCCGCGATGACCTGGAAGATACCGATCAGCAGGGCTGTAGTACAGGTAATATCCGCCAGTGCCGTGATCTTCGGCCTTCGATTTTTATTCCAGTTTTCGATCACGATAAACGCCACGCCGAAAACGATCAGCGCGATCGCCACGCAGACCGGATTGTAGAACAGGCTGTTGAACAGATCGTCGAACAGCACGCCGATCACCGCCGCCGGGACGCAGGAAATCAATATCTTTCCCCACATGATCCAGATATCCTTCTTAAAATAAGAGGCGAGATCCGTCCTGCCCTGCCGCTCCTTTTTCGTCAGGGCAAAGGGCCAGAGCTTTCCCCAGAAAAGCACCACCACCGCCAGAATCGCCCCCAGCTGGATCACCACGTCAAACATATCGAAGAAGCCTTCGCTCAGCCCCTGAAAGGGAATCAGCTGCTCCACCAGGATCAGATGACCTGTGCTGCTGATCGGCAGCCACTCCGTAATGCCCTCTACAATACCGTAAATAATCGCCTTCAAAATTTCAAACATTGTTACCGCTCCGTTCCCTGTAAATTTGTTACTTTACATACTTGTATTCCTCTGCTACGAACCTCCGCAGCGCCGCCAGCGACCGCTCCGCCTTCTCCGTATCGATACAGTAGGCCATGCGGAAATAGCCCGGCGCTCCGAAGGTGTCCCCCGGCACGAGGATCAGATCGTATTTCATCGCCTTCCTGCAGAAAAGATTAGCGTCCTCCTCCAGCGCCTTCGGGAAGATATAGAAGGTTCCTCCCGGCTTGACGCAGGTAAAGCCCAGCTCCTGCAGCTCCCGATAAAGCAGATTCCGGTTGGTCTCATAGACGCCGAGATCCGCCGTCTTATCCAGAACCTCCGCCACAGCGAGCTGGATGATGGAGGGCGGGCAGTTATGTCCCGTCCCACGGGAAATCTGGACGCACATCTGTACCATCTCCTCCGCGTCCCCGCACCGCGGATTGACCGCCAGATAACCGATTCTCTCCCCCGGCAGCGACAGGGATTTGGAGAAGGAGTAGCACATAATCGTGTTATCATAAAAAGCGGAGACGCAGGGGACTTCCGCGCCGTCGAACACAATCTCCCGGTAGGGCTCGTCGGAGATCAGGTAAATCACATGGCCGAGCTCCTCCGACTTTTTCCGCAGAATCTCCGTCAGCCGTTTCAGCGTCTCCTCGGAATACACGACCCCGGAGGGATTGTTCGGCGTATTTATCATTACCGCCATGACCTTCTCCGTCAGCAGCTCCTCGAATTTCTCAAAGTTGATCTGAAAGCTCTCCGTGTCCGGCGGCACTACCTTCAGCGTCATCCCCGCCAGCTCTACATAGGGTCTGTACTCGGGAAAGAACGGCGCAAAGGTCAGAATCTCGTCGCCGGGCTCCGCCACCAGCCGGAAGGCATGGGCCAGCGCCCCCGCCGCGCCGGAGGTCATGAAAACATGCTCCTTCCGGTAAGGCAGCCCAAACCGCTTTTCCAGAGAGGCCGCAACCGCCTCCCGGACAGACGTGATCCCGGGATTGGGACTGTAGCCGTGCAGCTCCACAGAATCCCTTGTAGTCAGCATATGAACCATCACGTCCGTAAATTCCTGCGGCACAGGAACCGACGGATTTCCCAGACTGTAGTCAAAGACATTTTCATAACCAACCTCCTTCCCCCTGGCCGCGGCAAACTCGGCCAACTGCCGGATCACCGACTTCTGCGACAGCATATCCCTGTATTTTTGTACCAGCATCCCGATACCTCCCTGTCCAATCTATTCTTTCCCTGCGATTCTTCGTATTGCCTTAGAAGCTTCCGGTTGCTTTCGATGCTTCGCGCTGCTTTAGAAGCTTCCAGTTGCCTTAGAAGCTTCCGGTTACTTTCGAAGCTTCGCGCTGCCTCAGAAGCCTTACAGATCGGCCCAGGCAAGGGCGCACTTCACAGCCTTTTCCCAGCCCTTCAGGAGCTCTCGCCTCCGCTCCTCCTCCATCCTCGGCTCGAACACAGCCCCAAGCTTCCAATTCTCCCGGATCTCAGCCTTATCCTTCCAGTATCCCACGGCAAGCCCAGCCAAATACGCTGCTCCCAGCGCCGTCGTCTCGATACATTCCGGCCTGTGTACCGGCAGATCCGCGATATCCGCCTGGAACCGCATCAGGAAATCGTTGGCGCTGGCACCCCCGTCTACCTTTAGACTCTTTAAGCTTATCCCGCTGTCCTGCTCCATCGCCCGCAGAACATCCCATGTCTGATAAGCGATGGACTCCAGTGTCGCGCGGATAAAATGCTCTTTGCTGCAGCCCCTGGTCAGCCCCACTACCGTCCCTCTGGCGTACTGGTTCCAATAAGGCGCGCCCATCCCGGCGAAGGCAGGTACGATATAAACTCCCGCCGTATCCTCCACCGCCTCGCAGTACTCCTGGGACTGGGCCGCGCTCTTCAGCATCCGCATACTGTCCCGCAGCCACTGCACTCCCGCTCCCGCCACAAACACGCTGCCCTCCAACGCGTACTCCGCCTCGGAGGATGTCCCGGCGGCGATCGTCGTCAGGAGACCGGAGTCGGATTTGATCGCGTTCCTCCCGGTATTCATCAGCAGGAAGCACCCCGTTCCGTAGGTATTTTTCACCTCTCCCTGCTCAAAGCAGCACTGTCCGAACAGAGCGGCCTGCTGATCCCCCGCTGCCCCGGCGATCGGGATTTCCCCGCCCAGAACGGACGGATCCGTATGGCCGAAGACACAGCTGGAGGGCCTTACCTGCGGCAGGATACCGGCCGGGATTCCAAAGCGCTCCAGGATCTCCGAATCCCAGCAGAGCTTATGAATATCAAAAAGCATGGTTCGGGAAGCGTTCGTATAATCCGTCACATGAACCGCGCCCTTCGTCAGATTCCAGATCAGCCAGGTATCCACCGTCCCGAACAGCAGCTCGCCCGCCTCCGCCCGCTCCCTGGCCCCGGGGACATTCCGCAGAATCCAGGCGATCTTGGAGGCGCTGAAATACGCGTCCGGGATCAGCCCCGTCTTTTCCCGGATCACCCGGTCAAAGCCGTCCTTTTTCAGCTCCTCGATCATGTCGGAGGTCCGGCGGCACTGCCAGACGATAGCCGGGTACACCGGCTCCCCCGTCTTTTTATCCCAGAGGATCGTCGTCTCCCGCTGATTGGTAATCCCGATAGCAGCAATCTCCTCGTAGGATGCCCCTACCATCGCCATGCTTTCGATCGCCACGGCAAGCTGGGAAGACCAGATTTCCATAGGATTGTGCTCCACCCAGCCGGGCTGGGGATAAATCTGCGTAAATTCCTTCTGGGACATAGAGCAGATATTGCCCTCTTTATCAAACAGGATACATCGAGAACTGGTCGTCCCCTGATCCAGCGCCATTACATATTTCCGCATAATACGCCTCCTTCTTGTCGTAATCGCAAGACTCGCTTGTTTTCCTTCTCTTTCCGCCGGCTTATCCGACGTCAACCGGCCATATCACTCTTATTCTTCCGGGTCTCCGCGGCAAAACCGTCGTTTGTCCCCTCAGCGTCGGATAACGGTGCCCTGAGGATTCTCTCGGGTCGCCACAACGCGGATCCCCGTGCCGCAGACATCCTCCAGCACCACCTGCCCGATCGAAACCGGTGCCTGCAGCTCCAGCTTCTTTAACTCCCGGACGCACTGACCGATCTTGTCCTTCGGGATATCCGCCGCCGTCTTTACCGAGACTACGGGCAGCTCCCCGCCCCTGACGCGAACCAGGCTGGTAACAATACGCCTGGGATCCGTCAGCTCCTTCGTCACATAGTCCGCCCCCCGGGGGCAGGTATTTCCCGTAATGCTTTTGATTTCCCCTGCCTCCGTCTCCGCCGTAACGGTACAGCCCAGCGGACAGCCGATACAGATAAATTCCTTCTTTTCCATACTGATATTCCTGTTCCTTCTACCCATAGTTATCTGACTCCCGCAGAAAATATACGCATCCGCTTCTTCCCTTTGCGATCGTCCGCCCTATCGCCGGATCGCGAAGGCGATTTCCCGCAGATCGCTCTCCTTCTCCAGATCCTCCCGTTTCAGGATCACCTGCTCCATCTCCCCAGGGGCAAGCACCTTTTTCTTCCGGCTGCTGACAACCCTGCCGTCAAAGGAAATCTCCACCGCCGCATCCCGGTATACGTTCCCGACCCGGAACCGGATTACCTGCTTTTCCTCCATCCTGCTTATGTTCAGCGAAGCGGGAACCGTATACCGGACGCCGTCCACAGCCCGGATCGGTATTTCCCGCCCTGCCTCTCCCAGGCTTCCTGTCAGATAAGCCGCCGCCCGTCTTCCGGCCTGCCCGGCCTCCTCCGACACATAGTCCACCAGATCGTGTACATGCAGCACATTCCCGCAGGCAAACACGCCCTCCTTGTCCGTCTCCAGGCTCTCGTTGACCCGGGGGCCGTTCGTCGCGGGATTCATCTCAACTCCCAAGCTGTCCGAAAGCTCGTTCTCGGGAATCAGCCCGCAGGAAAGCAGAAGCGTATCGCAGGGAATCTCCTCCTCCGTCCCGGGAATCGGCCTGGACGCCTCATCCACCTCGGCGATAACGACCGCCTCCACGCGCTCCTTCTCCTTAATATCGACCACCGTATGGCTGAGCTTTAAGGGAATCCCAAAGTCGTCAAGGCACTGTACGATGTTTCGCTTCAACCCGCCGGAATAGGGCATCAGCTCCGCCACCAGCTTTACCTTCGCACCCTCCAGCGTCATACGCCGCGCCATGATCAGGCCGATATCACCGGATCCCAGAATCACGACTTCTTTCCCGGGCATCCTTCCCTCCATATTCACATACCGCTGGGCCGTCCCCGCGGAATAAATTCCCGCCGGACGGAAGCCCGGGATATTCAGCGCCCCCCGGGGTCTCTCCCGACAGCCCATAGCCAGAATCACCGCCCGCGCCTCGATGGCGTAAAGGCCCTCCTCCCGGTTCATGACGGTTACAAGCTTTCTCCTCTGCCCGGAGCTTTCCGCCAGATCCACTACCATAGTATTCAATTTATAGGGGATCTCCAGCTCAAGCGCCCTGTCGATATACCTCTTCGCGTACTCCGGCCCCGTCAGCTCCTCCTTGAACGTATGGAGCCCGAACCCGTTATGAATACACTGATTCAGGATACCGCCCAACCTTGCGTCCCGCTCCAGAATCAGGATATCCTCTACTCCCGCTTCCCTTGCGGCGATGGCCGCCGCCAGCCCCGCCGGACCTCCTCCGATAATGACCAGATCTTTCTCCATGCTCTTACCTCTTCCCACCGCTTCCGTCTATCGTCTTTCTTCCGATCTCCGCCCGGGATCATTGCTCGTCCTTCTTCTTAAGACTCGATCGGGTTCCCTCCCCTGTCGTCCTTCTGAATCCCGGCCCGGGCTGTCGCTCGTCCTTCTTAAGACTCGATCGGGTTCCCTACCCTGTCGTCCTTCTAAATCCCGTCCCGGGCTGTCGCTCGTCCTTCTTCTTAAGACTCGATCGGGTCGCCTCCCGCCAGATACTCGCTTCCCTTATTGTTCTTCCGGATCTCGCCGGGATCCACGCCCAGCTCCCGGGACAGGATCTCTACCGTCCTGGGGAGGCAGAAGCCCGCCTGGCACCGTCCCATGCCGGCCCTTGTGCGACGCTTTATTCCGTCTACCGTAGTCGCTCCCAGGGGTCTGTGGATAGCGTCCAGAATCTCCCCCTCCGTCACCAGCTCACAGCGGCAGACAACGTTAGCGTACAGCGGATTCTCCCGGATCAGCCGCCGACGCTCCTCCTCGTCCGCCAGAGCCATGCTGGGAATTCCCTTCCTGACCGCCGTAAAGCTCTCCTTCCGCCGGGCAGGCAGATATTCCGCCACCAGGGACGCCAGATATTCTCCCAGGGCGGGCGCGCAGGTCAGCCCCGGCGACTCGATCCCCGCCGCATCAAAGAATCCCGGCGCGTCCGCGGGCTGCCCAAGCAGGAAATCATCCTTCTCCTCATGGGCGCGCAGCCCCGCGAAGGACGTAATTACCTGACGGGAAGGAAGGCCGTTCACGCTGAGGGACGCTCTCCGCAGCAGATCGTCCAGCCCTTCTCTCGTCGTATTCAGGGACTCCGGATCCTCTACGTCAATGGCGGTAGGCCCGGCCAGAAGATTCCCGTGAACCGTGGGCGTGACCAACACGCCCTTCCCGTATTTCGTCGGCAGTTGAAAAATCGTCCTCTTTACGAAGCCGCCCGCCTTCTTATCCATCAGGCAGTACTCTCCCTTCCGGGGGATGATTCGGATTTTCTCCTCGCTCACCATATTGTGAAAGCGATCCGCGTAAACTCCCGCCGCGTTTACGACAACCTTACTTTCCAGAACGCCGCGGTTCGTGGTCACCCGGTAACCGCCCTCCGTCCTCTCAATCCCCTGTACCTCCGTATTCAGCTGAAAGTCCGCCCCGTTGACGGCGGCATTCTCCGCCAGCGCGATCGTCAGGCCGAAGGGGCAGACAATTCCCCCTGTCGGCGCGTATAACGCCGCCACCGCCTCATCGGAGAGGTTTGGCTCCAGGCTTTTTAATTCTTCCCGCTCCACAATGCGGAGTCCTTTCACGCCGTTTTTCTGTCCCTGTTCGTAAAGTCTGGTCAGGCCGGGGCGCTCCTTCTCGTCAAGGCAGAGCACCAGGGAACCGTTCCTTTGAAAGGGGAAATCCAATTCTTTGGATAACGCCTCCATCCGGGCGTTTCCCTCTACATTCAACTTTGCCTTAAGAGTCCCCGGCCTCGCGTCAAAGCCCGCGTGAACAATCCCGCTGTTCGCCTTGGAAGTCCCCTCGCATACATCCGACGCGCGCTCCAGCACGGTTACCGCCCAATCATACCTCGCCAGCTCCCTGGCGATCGCACAGCCCGTAACGCCTGCGCCGATCACGATGATATCTGTCATAGTGTTCCCCTTTCTTTTATCCCTCCGCCAGCTCCGTGACGCAGCCTCCCTTAGCCTCCACAAAGCGTCTGTCGTCAATCTCCAGCCATACGCTGTCGGCACTGGGATTCCAGACCCTCGCGTTGTCCGCGGAAAACCGCAGTCGTCCCGCCGCCTCCATATAATCGATAATCTCGATATTGGTGGCGTACCAGATATCCTCTCTTCCTCCCATATACCGGCAGAATTCCTCGATTACATTCCAGTTATCGTTGTTGTCAAACTCGTAGCTGTGGCCCCAGACATACAGAATCTTCAAATACTGCTTCTTCCGAAATTCCGCGAAGGCCGCCGCCTTTTCCATCAGCTTCGGATCGTTGTGATGGCAGGTAGGATGCCATTCCAGGGGATCCGTCGGCAGATCGAAGCTGTTCGACGCCTCAACCACCCTTCCGTAGGCAATTCCAAGCTGCTGGAACAGCCTTTTGATCTCCTCGCTGTAGGAACCGTTGGGATAAGCGTGTCCCCGGACAATCCGACCGGTCAGCCTCTCCAGCCCCTTCCTGTCCTCCAGGATTTCCTCCGCGACCTCTGTCAGCGGGCAGCGGGCAATCGTGGGATGGGTCATGGTATGGGTTGCGATCTCATGCCCCCTGTAAAGCTCCCGCACCTTCTCCTCGCCAAGCCTCGGCTCTTTCCCGATCATCCCGTAGTTCAGGTTAAAGGTTCCCCGGATTCCGTATTGATTGAAAATTCCTACCAGCCGCTCGTCCTGAACCTTCCCGTCGTCATAGCTCATCGTCAGCGCCTTCGCCTTCCCGCCCGGGAAGCATGTATATACCTTCATTCCTATCTCCTCCTCGCCTTCCGCTCCTGTTTTTTGTCCCTGCCTTCTGTCCCTGCTTTTTGTCCCTGCCTTCTGTCCTTGCTTTCTGTCCCTGCTTTTTGTCCTTGCTTTCTGTCCCTGCTTTTTTCCCTTGCTTTTTATCCTTGCCTTTTGTCCTTGCTTTTTATCCTTGCCTTTTGTCCTTGCTTTTTATCCTTGCCTTTTATCTCTGCCTGTCTTTCCTCCTCTAATTCTAACATTTTTCTAAAATTGCCGCAACCTGCACATTAAATTTTCTATCGTGCGTCTCTTCCCATTGTTTTTTGTCGGAAAATCCTGTAAGATACCTATCAGAAGGCACAGTTCACCTAATATTTCGCGGCGGCGCGCCGACCGCGGCAGTATCCCCTTATTTCATTGCAAAAACGGCGCAGAAAGAGGTTTATATGACATGTAGCGGAGATTCCTTTCAGAACAGACGAAACGGATTTACCACAATGGACGGCGGCGGGCAGAAGAACCCTCCCGGAAAAAAGGCGGGAAAGACGGTCGGTATCGTTATCGCGGTTGTCGTCATCCTTCTGCTGGCCTTTAACTCGACCTATGAGATCAAGGAACAGGAGCAGGCCGTGCTGATTACCCTGGGTCACGCTACCGCCGTAACCGATCCGGGACTGCATTTTAAGATTCCCTTTATCCAGCGCGTCCGGAAGGTAAACACGACAATCCAGGGCTTTTCCATCGGCTACAGTACGGATGACAATTCCGTGGACGAGGACGAGTCCCTGATGATTACCTCCGACTTTAACTTTATTGACGTGGATTTCTATGTGGAGTACCGCTACAGCGATCCGGTCAAGGCGCTGTACGCCTCCCGGGATCCCCTGAAGATCCTGCGGAATATCAGCCAGAGCTGCATCCGCAACGTGATCGGCAGCTATCCTGTGGATGATGTACTGACGACCGGGAAGAACGAAATTCAGGCGAAAATCCGGGATATGATTTTAGAGCAGCTGGAAACACAGGATATCGGGATCCAGCTGGTCAACATTACGATTCAGGACTCCGAGCCTCCCACCGTCGAGGTTATGGAAGCCTTCAAGGCCGTAGAGACCGCGAAGCAGGGTAAGGAGACCGCCCTGAACAACGCAAACAAGTACCGGAACGAGCAGCTTCCCTCCGCGCAGGCGAAGGCGGACGGCATCATCAAGGACGCCGAGGCAAGGAAAACCGAGCGGATCAACGAGGCTACCGCCCAGGTTGCCCGGTTCAGCGCCATGTATGAGGAATACATCAAGAATCCTCTCGTTACAAAGCAGCGTATGTTCTACGAGGCGATGGAGGAGGTGCTCCCCGGCCTGAAGGTGATTATCGAAAGCCCGAACGGCGACGTACAGACGATCTATCCCATCGAATCCTTCACCGGCAGCTCCGACAGCTCTTCCTCCGGTTTCAGCTCCGGCGGCTCTTCCGCGGCCTTCAGCTCCGGCAGTCCCTACGCGGGCGCAGACAGTACGTCAGCCAGCCCTTCCGGGGAGCCCGGCGGAAACGGGGAGTAAGCCTTATGCTTTCGCAGCCATTGCGAATCCCGCGTCAGAAGAAGCGATTACGGCTTCGCGAAAATTCTATTGTCATGAATAAACGCCCGTCGGAAGCGGGCAAGGAGGTATATACATGAAGGCATTGAAAAAAGCTCTCCTCATCATCGTTATCTTCGTTCTCTTAATCGTCGGCTCCTCCTGTATCGTGATCACACAGGAGAACGAATACAGCCTGATCCGGCAGTTCGGCGCGATCGAGCGCGTAGTATCCCAGGCCGGCATCAGCTTTAAGCTGCCCTTTATCCAGACCGCCGACACGCTGCCCCGGCAGACCCTGTTGTACGACCTGTCGCCCTCCGACGTCATCACCAGCGACAAGAAGACCATGATCTGCGACAGCTACGTCCTCTGGCATATCACGGATCCCGTAAAGTTCGCCCAGACACTGAACGGCTCCATCTCCGCCGCCGAGGGACGGCTGGACGCCATCGTCTATAACTCGACGAAAAACGTGATCAGCAGCACGACTCAGGACGAGGTTATCTCCGGCCGGGACGGCGCGCTCTCCCAGGCTATCCTCAACAATATCGGCACTTCCCTGGATCAGTACGGTATCGAGCTGCTCTCCTTCGAGACCAAAAAGCTTGACCTCCCCAGCGACAACAAGGCCGCCGTCTACGAGCGCATGATCTCCGAGCGGGACAACATCGCGGCCACCTATACCGCGGAAGGAAGCTCGGAGGCCCAAAAAATCCGCAACACCACGGATATGGAGGTAACCGTAATGCTCTCCGGGGCGGAAAAGGAAGCGGAAATCCTGATCGCGGAGGGCGAGGCGGAATACATGCGGATCCTCTCCGAGGCCTACAACGACGCCTCCAGGCAGGAATTCTATTCCTTTGTAAGAAGTCTGGACGCCCTGAAGATCTCCATGCAGGGGAACAACAAGACGGTCATCCTGTCTCCCGACTCCCCGATTGCCCATATCTTTTACGGGAATTGAGGCGGCGGAAGCGTCTGTGAAGTAATATCACGAATGGGGCTGTCGCACTGATTTAGTGCGGCAGCCTCATGTCTTTTGGAACAGGAAAACGGATTTAAACCGCCACCCCTACGCAATCATAGCGTTTTCTTTAAATGCATTTATCACCCGCACCAGCTTCATCTGTTCATCCCTGGTAAAGATCACGCTGAACTTAAACGGCCTGTCAAACGGCGCTTTCATCAAATCCAGCACTTCCCTGACATATCCGTTTTCTACCACATAATCCACTACCTGATCAATGAAATGTATCTGTTCGGCATTCGGTCTTTCTTCCGCGATAAAGGAGGCAAAAGCCGCATACGCGGAATCCCTGTCCATCTTTGCAATTTTGCGGATCAGGATTCCAAAGGGCGTATCCTCATAATGATTCTTATACTCCTCTTCCGTTCCTAATTCCTGTGTAAAAATACGCTCCAATTCTCTGTAATCATCCTGCGTAATCGGCTCGTTATGTATTAATTTCCGGATGGCCGGGTGCTGCTTGTGCGTCTCAACATATTCATTGACCTTTTTTCTGTAGTCCTCAAACACATCTGTCGACATACGGAATTCTCTGCCCTCTGTCCGGTAAAGCGTCTCATCCTCAAAATCCACATAATGGATTTTTATACTTTCAGACGGCAGAAATTTCATAATATCCCGCAATTCTTTCCTTGTCCGCTCAAATTTCAGGATATTCTTTTCCTGCCAAAAGGACTCCTTTTGAATTTCTTTCAGCTTTGGAATCTTTTCTTTTACCTCCGGGATCGTCGCGCATTCCGTCAGCAGGGTTGCGGCGTTTTTCTGTATGCGGCCCTTAATTCTGCTCAAATTCGCCTTCCCGCCGCGATCGGCGGAAGCGGCTGACGGGTCAACGTTTCCTTCCAGCGTTGACAATATCAAGCCATACATGGAGTTGTCAAAATGAACCGCATTTTCATCCGTTTCAAAGGAACTGATCAGCGCGGGCAAGTGTACGATAATATCTTCCTTATCCGCATCCGTTATACATTCAAAGCGCTTTTCATCTTTATATTTCTCTACATACCGGATTTCCAGCTTAACCTCTATTCTTTTTGGACTCAAGTCCCGGATGCCCTTCAGAATGTCCTTTACTAATTCCCTCCTGAAAGCCTGGTATTCCTCAGCCGCATATTCCGCATCCTGCAGCAATTTAATAATCCGCACTTTCTTTATAAAGATCTCAGCGATAGGAGACATGACCGCCCCTGTCTCTTTTCCCTTCGGGTGCTCGTCAAAATACTGGAAATTCCGCATATAATCAAAAATATAAAATTCCTTCTTATGATCGCCGTCTCCAAATAAATTCTCACACAGGCGCGTCCCCCTGCCTATCATCTGTTCAAACTTAATCCGGCTATACACTTTTTTGGCAAACACAAGGTTGACAATCTCCGGCACATCGATACCCGTTTCAAGCATATCGACAGTGACTGCAAGAAAAGGCATACTCTCCGCCTTTTTGAAATCCTTCAAATTTTTATCCGCATAAGGCTCATCACAGATAACAAGCTTGCAGAACTGCCCCCTGTACTCCGGATACAACTCGTCAAACCTCTTTACCAAAAACTCCGCATGTCTCTTCGTCTGCGCAAAAATGATGGATTTTCCCACGTGATTCCCGTTTTTATGCCGGAGCCCATTGTTCATCAAGTCGCTGATCATTCTGTCCGCAGTGTCCTTGTTGAATATATATTTGTTGATTCTCTCGGGCGGGATCCGTTCCGGCGTCTCCCCCTCCTCGGTAAATTCCTCCTCATAATAGGCCCGCTCTTCCGCCCCCATCTCGTCCGGATTGAGCCCCTCCTCCGGTATCCTGGTACTCGTCTCGATCAAATAAAACGGCACAAGCACATGATCTTTTTGGACTGCCTCGTCATACTCGTATACATCCGTAGGCATATGATTCTTCATTTCAAAGAAATCATAGGTAGACTGATCCACCGTATTCTTCGGCGTAGCCGTCAAACCCAGTTTCCAGGCGTCAAAATAGGCAAAAATAGCCTTGTACTTGTTAAAGATACTCCTATGCGCCTCATCCACCACAATCAGGTCAAAATGCCCCGGGGAGAAAAACCTGCTGCCGTCCTCGTTTAATTCCGCATCGATCGCATTTAACATCGTTTGATAGGTCGAAAAAACAAACCTGGCATTGCGGCTCTTCCGATCTTTTACCAGATTACAGACAGTTGTGTTCGGAATATGCTTTTGGAACGCGTCCTTTGCCTGCTCTACAAGGGCTTTCCGATCCGCCAGAAAGAGTACTGTGGTAATATGCTCTCCCCTTGTCAGTACATCCACAATCGAAGCCGCCGTCCTTGTCTTTCCCGTTCCTGTCGCCATAATCAGGAGGCAATTCCTGCCGCCTTTTTCATAATTCTCACAGCATTTTGTCACCGCCCGAAGCTGATAATGCCTGTTTGTGATAGTTTCATCAATTTTTATGGAATTAAGAGGTTTCCGGTTATAACGCCTCTCGATCATCTTATCCAGATCGCGGCGCTGGAAGATACCGCTGACCAGTCTTGGCGGCCCCGTCATGTCATCCCAAAGGTAAGTCTCAAAACCATTAGTATAAAATATAACAGGCCGGAAGCCCTGCATATTCTGGATACAGTCTGCGTAAATCGCCCCCTGATTCTTCCCCTTTTCCGCAGACACAGAGGCTTTCTTTGCTTCAATAACCGCAATTATTTTCCCGGTATCACCCCATATGACATAATCTGCAAAACCCGTACCGGATGCGTTCGGCATACCCGCGACGGGGTACTCTTTCTCAATACAATTCCTCTTTTCCGTCTGGCTGAATCTATAACCATTTTGCTTCAAATCTGCATCAATATATCGTTCCCGGGTTTCCCATTCCGCCATACTATCATCATAAGTATAAGTCCGCTGCTGCTCATGAAGCTTTCTGGCCTCTGTCCTCTCCTGGCTAAGCTGCGCATTGATACGCAGCAATTCCTGTATCTGCCTGTCCTTCTCATCCACAATTTTATCTGCATTCTTCTGTATATCCTGGATTACACGGGTATACTCCGCCTCTATTCTCTTGCCGTCCGCATTCGCATTCGGAATAATACAGGCATCAAACTTTCTTTCTGTGTACTCCTGACCATAGCAATACTCAATCCACTGTACAAAGTCGAACAGGATATTCAGAGAAAGGATAGCATCATCCCTTGAAAGAACCTTTTCGGTATGTACGGCCATATTCCCATTCTTTACGACATACTGAAATCTCCTCCACAGATTATAATCCATCAGAGAAGGAAAACCGTTATTATGTAACAGCGCCTGCAGACCATCCTCCCTCGGCTTTCCCAGCGCTTTATCCGTAGAGTATATCCACTTTACGCAAAGCTCCAACGCCTTGCGGGACGCCACGGCGCTCATCACAGGAGAGGTAGACAGAACATTCTCAGCGTCGATGCACGCCGGTCCAAAAAGGGCATATTCCGCTTTATCTTTTAAATGCGAAAAGTTTGTGTTCATGCTTTTTGTCCCTTCTTTATAACGTTTGAGGTATCTTTCAAAAGATAATCAAAAGATAAGAAACAGCTAAAATCTGGATTTTGCCGCCTTTTTTCTTATGTTTTGAATATTTTCAAAAGATAATCAAAAGATAGAAAGCCTATTCCTTTGTCTTGAGATTATCTAGTGCTATTTGGAGCTGTGTCTGTTCCAGATTTCGCTGCGCTTCAACTTTCAATTGACCGAGCCGTAGGCGAGGGATATGAGCAATAAGCGAAGCGTTTGCGAGTCTGGACTCGCTTTCAGCCTCCAGCTTCGCCTTATCTGGTCTTAGTTAACCTCTATCCAAAATATCGCTGCATAAGGCTATCAAATAAATACTGTGCCTGTTCCAGATTCCGCTGTGCTTCAACTTTCAATTGACCGAGCCGTAGGCGAGGGATACGAGCAATAAGCGAAGCGTTTGCGAGTCTGGACTCGCCTTCAGCCTCCAGCTTCGCCTTATCTGGTCTTAGTTAACCTCTATCCAAAATATCGCTGCATAAGGCTATCAAATAAATGCTGTGCCTGTTCCAGATTTCGCTGTGCTTCA
>JAMPIG010000065.1 GCA_023662875.1 Roseburia sp.
CTCATAAGAGTCCCTGGTTACCATACCCTATTTTCTCACCCCGTGAAAAGTAACAGTCCTTTTTCTGTCAATCGCATTTTCGGAAGAATCAGAAAAGCATTTAATCAATTCTTTTCGCCTGATTTATATTGTGTTATAATTCTTATGTGACTTCTTTCCCTTAAAAAGTATCAAATCACAATCGAAATTTGCAGAGGTAGCTGCCATGGAAATATGGGACGCTTACGACAGAAATATGAACAAAATCGAGGGAGTATCATTGGTTCGCGGGGAACCGCTGCCGGAGGGGTGTTTTCATCTTGTCAGCGAAGTAATTGTCCGGCACAGGGACGGAACCTGGTTATTAATGCAGAGAGATGCAGGAAAACATTTCGGCGGAATGTGGGAGGCAACGGCAGGCGGCTCTGCGCTGCAGGGAGAAAGTCCTTTGGACTGTGCCGTCAGGGAACTGTGGGAAGAAACAGGTATTCTGTCGAAGGAACTGATCGAAATCGGGCGGGTGCTGCATTACGGGCATAAGGCAATTTATGTGGAGTATCTGTGTCATACGGATATGGATAAGAACGGTATTGTCCTGCAGGCTGGCGAGACGGCTGCTTATCAATGGGTGGAAGGAAATCAACTGCAAAATATGTCAGGGCGTGAATTGGCTACGCAAAGGATTCAGAATTTTGTGAAGGAGTTAAGCCAATCAACAGGAAGCTAAAAAATAGCGCCTGTAGATTGGCTGCGATTTGTTGAGGGCATTTTAAGGAACAGCTATGCCGAGTGATTTCTTTACTTTATGAAGCTTCGTCGTGGCAAGGGAAGAATGCGAAGCATTCTTCTAAGTGCCGCTGTGCGGCACTTTTTTATCCCTGCTCTATGATACAGGTGTGCTTCCGTTTCCCGGCGGGCGCATCCTTATCGTAGGCGACTGCCACCAGCAACAGGTTCCCGCCGTAGCCTTTCAGGGCTTCGGGATAATGCTTATCCCTGATCTGGGCGATGGCGCTCTCTGCGGAATGGTTCCATTTCAGTTCAATCAGGAGCGCAGGCAACAGGGAATCCTTTTTTGGCAGGTATACAATATCGGCAAAGCCTGCTCCCGCAGGAAGCTCCTCGAACAGAACATATTCGTCTCCATAGCTGAAATAGGCCCGCTTCAATACGCTCCGCAGAGCCTGCTCATTGTTATAGTGCAGCGGGGCTTCCTCGGCATGGATTTTCTCAATCTGGGCCGCTACGGCATCCGCGTTTCCGTGGACGGTATCTGCAATCAGCTGGTCGCTCTCCCGGACACGCCGGATGGTCTCGTCGCGTTTCACATCGCGGACTGAGTTGTCAAATTCTATTCTGATTTCCTCATTGGGAATCCATGTTAGCTGTGTCTTTTCGTCATAGGTCAGATATCCCAGGTGAATCAGCAATGTCAGCACATCATCCCGGCTATGGAAGGTTACCAGGTCATTGGAGAACTTTTTGGTATTTACTTTCGTCTTCCCACCGCCGACCAGTTCGGCTACCACCCCGGACAGACCGTCAAAATCCAGACTGATATAGCCCAGCAGGCTGTCTGCCGCCGAGGTCTGGATCCAGTAGGACTCGAAATTCTCATTGCGTATCGCTTTCATGACGGAGTTAGAGTTATATACAGAGCCTACGCCTGGGAAGGTATATCCGTCGTACCAATGCTTCATCATGGCAAAATCGCAGCCGGTCTCCTGACAGAGCTGCCTCACCTCGTCTTCCGTAAAGCCAATATATCTGCTGAATTTTCCGGGACTCAGCATGGAAAACTCCTCGAAATCCGAGATGGCGGACTGGGAGCCGTCCTTTTTGATAGGCAGGATTCCGGTCATGTAAGCCGCCGCGAAGATTTTATCCGTGGTGCCGCTGCTCTTGAACAGCATCCGCAGGAAATGCAGATATTCTTTTTGCATTTCCGGCATCTCCCTTATGGGGGCGTCCCACTCGTCAATGATCATAATGAATTTATGTCCGGTCAATTCCACAGCGCGGCACATTGTGGCAGGCAGTTCATTGCTTGCTGTCAGCGCCGGGTAGGCGGCCAGCAATTCTTCTGTGATTTTCCTGCTGATATAAGCATTCAGATTTTTGTAATTTTCCGAAAAAGGCTTCAAATATGTCATATCCAGATAAATCACGTCATATTGATTCAGGTGCTGTCGGTAGCTGCCATTTAGATTGTGATCCGTGGCAATGGCGAGATCCCCGAACAGGGCGGAAGAGTCACAGCTCCTGTCATAATAGGCGCACAGCATCTGGGCGGCGAAGGATTTGCCGAAACGGCGGGGGCGGCTGACACAAACCAGCTTTTGCTTTGTCCCAATCACCTGATTGATCAGGCTGATCATGCCTGACTTGTCAACATAACGGCTGTTCCTGATCTCCTGAAACCCGCTGTTGCCGGGATTTAAATAGATTCCCATATCGAAAGTCCCCTTTCCCTATGCTCTCGCCATGCCTCATGATAGGCATATTTTAAAGCATTCTACCCGAAAAAGCAATGGTTGTATATTATAATTTTAATACGCTTAGAGTTTGACAAGGACAAGAAAGAACAGTATAATAGAGCAGATATCGCGGGAGGATCGACTGCCCGCGGATTACAGTACAGAAAGGCATGGTTATCGGTATGAGACAATTTACATCGGATGAACTTAGAAAGACCTGGAAGCAGTTTTATATGGATCGCGGACATGTGGATGTGGGGGCGGTGTCCCTGGTTTCCGACGGTTCCACGGGGGTTCTCTTTAACGTGGCCGGGATGCAGCCGTTGATGCCCTATCTGCTGGGGAAGAAGCACCCGCTGGGAACCAGGCTCTGCAATGTGCAGGGATGCGTCCGCACCAACGATATCGACTCCGTGGGGGATAAGAGTCACGTCACCTTCTTTGAGATGCTGGGAAGCTGGAGTCTGGGGGACTATTTTAAGAAGGAGCGCTGCCAGTGGAGCTATGAGCTCTTGACGCAGGTCTTCGGCTTTGACGCGGATCACCTTGCCGCAACCGTGTTCGCGGGGGATGAGAACGCGCCCCGGGACGAGGAGGGGGCGCAGTACCGTATCGCCTCCGGATTCAAGAAGGAAAATATTTATTATCTTCCGGCAAAGGACAACTGGTGGGGGCTGGAGTACGGTCCCTGCGGTCCGGACAGCGAAATGTTTTATATCGAGGACAGGCCGGACTGCGGCCCGGACTGCGGGCCGGGATGTTCCTGCGGAAAGTATACCGAGCTGGGAAACGATGTGTTCATGCAGTATGAAAAGCATCAGGACGGGACTTTGACGCCCCTGAAGCAGAAGAATGTGGATACTGGCTGGGGCCTGGAGAGGATTCTGGCGTTTTTAAACGGCACAAGGGACGTCTATCGGATCGATCTGTTTGCGCCGGTTATCGCCTATATTGAGAAGGTTTCCGGCGTGAAATACGAGCAGGACGAGAAGCTGACCCGCTCCATGAGGATTCTGTCCGACCATATCCGCACCAGCGTCATGCTGATGGGCGACGAGGCGAGGCTCCTTCCCGGCAACGCGGGCGCGGGCTATGTGCTCCGCCGTCTGATCCGCCGGGCGGTGCGGCACGCAAGGATCCTGAATGTAAAGACGGAGGATATCCTGAAGATCGCGGAGACGTTTATCACGGAGATCTACGCGGAGAGTTATCCCCTTCTGTTAAAGAACCGGGAGTTTGTGCTGTCGGAGCTGAAGAAGGAAATCGAACGCTTCGAGAGCACGCTGGAAAACGGTATGAAGGAATTTCGCAAGCTTCTCGACGCCAAAAAGGAAGAAAAGGCGCAGGTACTCGACGGAAAGTCCGCCTTTTACCTGTATGATACCTTTGGCTTCCCGCTGGAGCTCACGGTAGAGCTGGCGGAGGAAGAGGGCCTGAAGGTAGACGAGAAGGGCTTCGCCGAGGCGATGGAGGGCCAGAAGCAGCTGGCCAGGGATAATCAGAGCTTTTCTGCAAAGCTGAGTACGGGCGCGGGTCTCTTCGACGCCTTAGACAGCGGGCTCACCAGCGAATTTACCGGATATGACAGCCTGACCGGCGAGGAGGAAATCGCGGCCCTGGCTTCCGAAACGGAGCTGCGGGAGAGCCTGACGGCGGGAGAGACCGGAACGGTGATTGTAAAAAGGACTCCTTTTTATGCCACCATGGGCGGCCAGAAGGGAGACAAAGGCGTCATCCGCACCGCGGGCGGTGTGTTTGAGGTAGAGGATACGGTAAAGCTTCCCGGCGACCGGGTCGGACATGTGGGCAAGGTAGTCAGCGGAACCGTAAGCGTCGGAGAAAAGGCAGCGCTTGCGGTGAATCCGGAGGGCCGCGGGAACACCTGTAAAAACCACAGCGCCACCCATCTGCTCCAAAAGGCGCTGCAGGAGGTGCTGGGAGACCATGTGGAGCAGGCGGGCTCCTACGTGGACGGGGAGAGGCTGCGCTTTGACTTCAGCCATTCCGCCGCTATGACGGCGGAGGAGCTGGAGAGGGTAGAGGCGCTGGTCAACGAGAAGATTGCAGAGAATCTTCCGGTCGTCACAGAGGTGATGAGCCTGGAGGAGGCGAAGAAGACCGGGGCCATGGCCCTGTTTGGGGAAAAATACGGCGAGAAAGTCCGGGTGGTCCGGATGGGAGATTTTTCCGTAGAGCTTTGCGGCGGAACCCATGTGGCGTATACCGGCTCTATAGCTTCTTTTAAGATTCTGTCGGAGAACGGCGTGGCGGCGGGCGTGCGCCGGATCGAAGCGCTGACCGGAAACGGCGTCCTGCAGTATTACCGGAACCTGGAGAAGACCATAGAGGAGGCGAGCCGCATCTTAAAGACGAAGCCGGCGTCCCTTCTGGAGAAGTGCGGGCATGTGATGGCGGAGGTAAAGACGCTGGCTTCCGAGCTGGAATCCCTGAAGTCGAAAGCGGCGAAGGAGGCCCTGGGCGATGTGACGAACCAGGCAAAGGAGGTCGCGGGCTTAAAGCTTTTGGCCGTCAGCGTAAAAGGCGTTGATATGAACGGTCTCCGGGAGCTGGGAGATCAGCTGAAGGAGAAGCTGGGCGAGGGCGTTGTGGTTCTTCTGTCCGAGCTGGACGGGAAGGTCAACCTGATCGCCATGGCTACCGAGGGCGCGCTTTTAAGAGGCGCTCACGCAGGCAATCTGATCAAGGGCATCGCGGCCCTGGTGGGCGGCGGAGGCGGAGGACGTCCTAATATGGCCCAGGCCGGAGGCAAAAATCCTGCCGGGATTCCCGCGGCAATCGCGGAGGCGGAGAAGGTTCTGGCGGGGCAGCTTGGGGAATTGTCGTGATAGCTTCAGTAAGCTTCTGCCAGGTAAGACGGTAAACTTCTCAGCGATCGAGGCAGAGGGGAGATTTTGTTGTCGGGTGCGATAGAAGCACAGGGATGATTCTGCTGCCGGATACAATGGAATTCGTGCCGGTCAAAGCGGACAAGGGCGTAAGTAAGAAAAATCCGGAGAGGTATGGAATCAGGCCGTCCGGATTTTTTCTGTAGGAGCCGACAGCGGTTTTCGGGAAAAGGCGGTTTGGGATTAAGTCGGCTGCGAAAACAGTTATCGGCTCGAAAGCCGCGGAAAGGGAGGTTGTAGGATGGTCTATACGGTTACCTTCAATCCGGCCATCGATTATGTTGTTCGGACAGATGAAATCACCGTCGGCGGAGTGAACCGCGCAAGGAGCGAAAAAATCTATTTCGGCGGAAAGGGCATCAATGTTTCCATGGTTTTAAGCGAACTGGGTGTTGCGTCAAAGGCGCTGGGGTTTGTGGCGGGATTTACGGGAGAGGCGATCGAGAGGGGCGTCAGGGAAAAGGGCGTGGAAACGGATTTTGTACACCTGAGGAGCGGATTCTCGCGGATCAATGTCAAGATAAGGTCGGACAGGGAAACGGAGATTAACGGCCAGGGCCCCGTCATTGACGAAAAGGCGCTGGGGCGGCTGCTGGAGAAGCTGGACGGACTTTCGGAGGGGGACACGATCGTCCTTGCGGGGAGCATTCCGGGAGGTATGCCTTCGGATCTGTATGAGAAAATCCTGGAGCGCTTAAGCGGCAGGAATGTGAAAGCCGTAGTTGACGCGACCGGGGAGCTGCTTCGGAGCGTGCTGAAATACAGGCCGTTTCTGATAAAGCCGAACCATCATGAGCTGGGCGAGACGTTCGGCGTAACGCTGGAAAGTAAGGATGAGATTGCCGGATATGCCTGCAGGCTGAAGGAGATGGGCGCGCGGAACGTATTGGTCTCCATGGCGGGGGACGGCGCTCTGCTGTTGGATGAAAACGGTGAAACTCATATTTGCGGCGTGTGTAAGGGTACGGTAAAAAACTCTGTGGGCGCGGGGGATTCGATGGTCGCCGGATTTATCGCAGGCTCGGCCGGGGGCGATTACGAGTACGCCCTGCGGCTGGGAACGGCGGCGGGGTGCGCAACCGCGTTTTCGGAGGGCCTTGCGCAAAAGCCGCTGATCGACGAGCTGCTGAAACAGCTTTAATCTCTCAGGGTTCCATTCCCCGCGGCTCTGCCGCGCAGCAAACTAAAAGGGAGGTTCTTTATGGAGCAATATCAGGGCAAGGGCGTGTACGGGGCGATCGCGATCGGCAAGGCTCTCGTTTTAAAAAAGCAGGGCGCTGAAGTAAAACGGATCCATGTTGGCGATACCGAAGGTGAAAAACGCCGTTTTGAAGAGGCAAAGGCGGATTCCCGGGAGCAGTTAGGCCATATTTATGAGAAAGCGTTAAAGGAAGCGGGCGAAGCGAATGCAGCCATTTTTGAAATTCATCAGATGATGCTGGACGACGAGGATTATAACAATTCCGTCCATCGTATGATCGAAACGCAGGGCGTCAATGCGGAGTACGCCGTCGCGGCGGCAGCGGATCACTTTGCGGAACTGTTTTCCGAGAAGGACGACGCCCGAATGAAGGCCCGCGCCGCCGATATCCGCGATATTTCCGACAGGGTGATCGGGAACCTTACAGGGGAGATCGGGCAGGGGGCTTTTCCCGGGGAAAAGCGTATCATCTGCGCTTTTGACCTTTCCCCCAGCGAAACCGCTTCGCTGGATCGGAAAAAGGCGCTGGCGTTTGTGACGGCGGGCGGCTCGACGAATTCCCATACCGCCATACTTGCGGGAAATATGGGTATCCCGGCGGTGGTCGGCGCGGGAGACTGCTTTTTGTCGAAAATACAGGATGGCTGCGAATTGATTGTGGACGGCTTCACGGGGGAGATTTATGTGGAGCCAGACGCTGATACCTGTAAAAAAATGCGGAAAAAGCAGGCTGCGGCCGAGGAGCGAAAGCGTCTTCTGCAGGAGCTTAAGGGCAGGGAAAACGTTACGCTCGACGGCAGAAAAATAGACGTTTTCGCCAATATCGACAGCGACGACGAGGTCAGCGCGGCATTGTCGAACGACGCGGGCGGCATCGGACTTTTCCGCAGTGAATTCCTTTGTCTGGAAAGCGGCGGCTATCCCACGGAGGAGCGGCAGCTTGCTGCGTATAAGCGCGTGCTGGAGGGCATGGCGGGGAAAAGGGTAATCATCCGTACCTTCGACATTGGCGCGGATAAACAAGCGGACTGGTTTTCGCTGAAAAAAGAGGAAAATCCCGCTCTCGGATACCGCGGCATCCGAATCAGCCTGACGCAGCCGGAGGTTTTTAAAACGCAGCTGCGGGCGCTGTACCGCGCTTCGGTTTACGGGAATCTTGGTATCCTGTTTCCAATGATAACGAGCGTTTCCGAGGTGGAAAAAATTTTTGCAATATGCGATGAAGTCAGGGAGGAGCTTAAGGGACAATCCCTTGCATATGCCGATCACGTGGAGCTCGGCGTTATGATCGAAACGCCCGCGGCGGCGCTGATCAGCGACAGGCTGGCGCAGATGGCGGATTTTTTCAGCGTGGGGACAAATGATCTCACTCAGTATACTCTCGCCTGTGACAGGAGGAATCCCGACGTCGAACCGTTTGTGGATACCCGTCATGAAGCCGTTCTGACCCTTATCCGAATGAGCGCGGAGAATGCCCGTAAGCACGGGATTCGAATTGGTATTTGCGGGGAGCTTGCGGCGGATATCAGCCTCACGGAAACCTTTTTGCGAATGGGCATAGACGAGCTTTCGGTGTCGCCCGCCCTTGTGCTTAAGGTCAGGGATGCGGTGAGAAATACCGATTTATCAAAAGAACCGTGAAAAAACTATTGACGTATTCCGTATTTATGTTATAATATTTCTTGTGTATGCGGTAAATCCTTCCGCGGTACATAATATTAACCCAATCAGTCATTATTTTTACTAGAGGGACTGAAGGGAGGGTAGAGATGTCAAACGTAATCGTAAAAGAAAATGAGACTTTGGACAGCGCATTGCGCCGTTTTAAGAGAAGTTGTGCAAAAGCGGGTATTCAGCAGGAGATTCGTAAGCGTGAGCATTACGAAAAACCCAGCGTAAGACGCAAGAAGAAGTCGGAAGCAGCAAGAAAGCGCAAATATAACTAAAAATGTGCGAACCCTCGGTCTTTGGCCGGGGGTTTTCTGTTCTATGACGGAAAAGTCCTGTCGCAGTCAGGGAAGAATGCGAAGTATTCTTTTAAGCGGGCGCAGCTCGCTTTGTTCTACCCCTTCCGGGCGTATCATATTTATGAAAGTAGAAGAGCTGTATGAGCGGCAGAAATGGAGTGGAACGGAATATGTCAGGAAAAAGAGCTTTTACGGCGCTGTTTTTGGCAGCGGTTCTCTGGGCGGCGGCAGTCCTGCCGATCCGCGCGGAGGTTTCGGTCTCGGCCCCGTCGGTCATTCTGATTGAGAGCAGTACCGGGCAGACGATCTATGAGAAGGAGGCAACCCAGCGGAGAAGTCCCGCCAGCATCACGAAGATTATGACATTGCTTTTGACCTTTGAGGCTATCGAGGACGGGAAGGTCAGCTTGGCAGACGAGGTGATCACCAGCGAGTATGCCAGCTCGATGGGGGGCTCTCAGGTTTATCTGGCCCAGGGGGAGACTCAGACGCTGGAAACCATGATCAAGTGTATCGCGGTGGCTTCCGGGAACGATGCCAGCGTGGCGGTGGCGGAGCATGTGGCGGGAAGCGAGCAGGCCTTTGTGGATCTGATGAACGAAAAGGCGGCGGAGCTGGGGATGACGGAGACGCATTTTGTGGACTGCTGCGGGCTTTCCGACTCCGACGACCATTATTCCTGTGCGCGGGACGTTGCGATCATGTCACGGGAGCTGACGGTAAAGTATCCGCAGGTCTTTGATTACACGAAGATTTGGATGGAGGATATTACCCATGTGACCAGGCAGGGCAGCATTGGCTTTACGTTGAACAGCACAAACAAGCTGCTGAAGCAGTATCAGTATACCACGGGCCTGAAGACGGGATCCACCAGCAAGGCAAAGTACTGTATCTCCGCCACGGCCAGCAAGGACGGCATCGACCTGATCGCCGTCGTGATGGGCGCGCCGGATTACAAGGTACGGTTTTCCGACGCGCAGACGCTTCTGACCTACGGCTTCGGCCTCTGCAGAATTTATACGGACGCCAATGAGGACGCGCTGCAGCCGCTGGCGGTGGAGGGCGGCGTGGAGGAGGAAGTGGCGCTGCGGTATGAGGGGGAGTTCCGTTATCTTGACCTGGCGGGAAGCGACCTCTCGGCGGTGGAAAAGGTACTGGAGCTTCCGGAGCGGGTTCAGGCTCCCGTCCGGGAGGGCGGGCAGGCCGGGGAAGCCCGGTATCTGCTGAACGGCGTGGAGATCGGAAGGGTTCCCATCCTGTATGACGCGGACGTGGAGAAGGCCGGGTACATAGATTATCTGCGCAGGGTCGCGGGGTGGTTTCTGCTGTAAAAGTAATCGGAGAAAGGAACGCCGGGAGGAGGCGTTCTTCCCGCGGAAATGAAATTCCGCGGAGATAGAGAGGGTTTTATGCTGGATGTTTTGGGTGCCATTCTGGCGATCCTTATTATCGTACTGATCTGGATTATGCTCTTTGATACCAATCGGTTTGTGGCGCGGCGGTTCGAGATCTCGGATCGCCGAATCCGCAGGCCGGTACGGGCGGTCGTGCTGGCGGATTTGCACAATAAGCGTTACGGAAAAAACAATGAGAGGCTGCTGGAAGAGATCCGGGCGCAGAAGCCGGATCTGATTTTGGTTGCGGGGGATATTCTCACGGCAAAGAGGGGAGCGTCCTTTGAACCGGCGGTCAATCTGATCCGGGAGTTGAGCCGGGACTTCCCCCTGTATTACGGGAACGGAAACCATGAGCATCGGCTGAAGCTGTATCCGAAGGTCTACGGGGATATGGGGGAGCGCTACGGGAAGGCCCTGGAGGAGGCAGGCGTCCGGCCGCTGGTAAACAGTCACGCAGTTCTGGCGGACTTTGGAATCGCCGTGTACGGCTCGGAGATTGGAAAGGAGTATTACAAACGTTTCCGGATCCGGGAGATGGAGGCCGGCTATCTGGAGGAGCTTTTGGGGAGACCCGAGGAAGGGCTGTATACGGTGCTGCTGGCTCACAATCCGGATTATTTTCCCCGGTACGCGGCCTGGGGGGCGGACTTGACTTTGTCGGGCCATGTACACGGCGGCGTGGCAAGGGTTCCCTTTTGGGGGAAGGGCGTGGTTTCGCCGGGCTTTCGTCTCTTCCCGAAGTACGACGGAGGGGTTTTCCGGGAGGGACAGGCCGTCATGATTTTAAGCAGGGGGCTGGGCAGCCATACGATTCCCTTCCGGCTGTTTAACCCGGGAGAGCTCTGGGTAGTGGAGCTGAAGCCGGATTCGGAGCAGGGAAATGCAGAACGGATAAATCCGGAGCAGGCAAATCTGAAGCGGCTGGATTTGCATCCGAAGAGCAGACATAGAACGCATGTTCCTCTTGAAAAGCGTCCCGAAAACAGATAAACTAAGACGGGATTTGGGCGCGGCCGTTTGAGAGCGGAGTGAGAGGCGGCGCGCCTCCGAAATGTCTGGCAAGGGGATAGGAAGATGGCGATACCGGTAAAGCTGGAAGCGTTTGAAGGGCCTTTGGATCTTCTGCTTCATCTGATTGAAAAGAATAAGGTTGATATATACGACATCCCTATCGTTGAGATCACGGAGCAATATCTGGATTACATCCGACAGATGGAGTCCCGGGATATGAATGTGATGAGCGAGTTCCTTGTGATGGCGGCTACGCTTCTGGATATCAAGTGCCGTATGCTGCTCCCGAAGGAGGTAAACGAGGAGGGCGAGGAAGAGGATCCACGGGCGGAGCTGGTACAGAAGCTGCTGGAATATAAAATGTACAAATATATGTCCTTCGAGCTTCGGGACAGGCAGGTGGACGCGGCCAGAAACCTTTATCGGGAACAGAAGCTTCCGGAGGAGGTGGCGGCTTACCGGCAGCCGGTGAATTATGAGGAGCTGATCGGGGATATGACGCTGATCCGGCTTCATGAGATTTTCAAGTCCATTGTGCGCAGGCAGGAGGACAAGATCGACCCGATCCGCAGCAAATACGGGAACATCGAGAAGGACGAGATCGATATGGAGGTCAAGACCCTTTATGTGGAGGCTTACGCAAGGGAGCATAAGCAGTTCAGCTTTCGGAAGCTTCTGGAGAAGCAGACCAGCAGGATGGAGGTCATCGTTACCTTTCTGATTATCCTGGAGCTGATGAAGACGGGGAAGATTATGATCCGCCAGGAGAATCTGTTCGACGATATTCTGATCGAGTCCAGAGAGGCCGCGGGGTAATTTTTCGGAGAGAAGGCCGCCGGGGAATCGGGTTCGCGATGGAGAGGGCGGAAGAGAAGATTTTCGGGGAAGGCTGCCGGGGAACCGGGTTCGCGATTGGAGAGGGCGGAAGAGAAGATTTTCGGGGAAGGCCGCCGGTGAATCGGGTTTGCGATTGGAGAAAGAGCGGAAGAAAATATTGAAAGGGAAGTTTCCCCGGGGGGAGACGAGGGAAGTATGGAAAGAAACAGGGCGCAGGCCGTGATCGAGGCGGTTTTATTTACCATGGGGGAGTCCGTGGAGGTCAGCAGGCTGGCCGATGTAATCGAGGAGGATGTCAGGACGACAAAGGAGCTGCTGCAGGAGATGAAGGAGCGTTACGAGAGGGAGGACAGGGGGATTTCCCTGGCTTGGTTCGACGATGCCGTACAGCTTTGCACCAAGGCGGATATGTACGAATACCTGATTAAGATTGCGAAAGCGCCCCGGAAGATGACGCTGACGGACACGGTGCTGGAGACCCTGTCCATCATCGCCTATAAGCAGCCGGTCACCAGGGTTGAGATCGAGCGGGTTCGGGGGGTGAGCTGCGACCATGCCATCAACAAGCTGCTGGAATATGATCTGATCACAGAGCTGGGGCGTCTGGACGCGCCTGGAAGACCTCTGCTCTTCGGAACGACCGAACAGTTCCTGCGCAGCTTCGGGGTAAAGAGCCTGGAGGAGCTGCCGTCGCTGAATCCGGTACAGATGGAGGAATTCAAGCAGCAGGCGGAAGCGGAGGTACAGCTTCAACTGGATATTTAGAGGAGGAGCCTCATATATTATTAGAAATTCAGGTTTCACGGGGAAATGTGGATGAAAAAAAGTATATGGGGCTTTTTTTGCGCCCTTTTTCTGGCGGCTTTGGCGGCTGCCCAGGCGCGGGCGGAAGAGCAGGAGGAGCTTTCCCTTTACGCTACGGCGGCGGTGCTGATGGACGCGGATACGGGGAGGGTGCTGTACGGAAAAAACGCGGATACGCCGATGGCTATGGCCAGTACCACAAAGATTCTGACCTGTATCCTGGTTCTGGAAAACGCAGATCCGGAGGAGGTTTTGACGGTTTCCGGCTATGCGGCGGGGATGCCGAAGGTCAAGCTGTACATAAGGCAGGGGGAGCAGTACCGGGTGGGCGATCTGCTGTACTCCCTGATGCTGGAGAGCCACAACGACTCGGCCGCAGCGCTGGCGGAGCACATCGGGAAGAAGCGGCTGGAAAGGGAGCTGGCGGAAAAGCCCTCGGAGGAGTACACCCGGGAGGAGAGCGAACGCGCGGTAGCCGCCTTCGCCCGGATGATGAACGAGAAGGCGGCGGAGCTGGGCTGCCGGGACAGCTGGTTTATCACGCCGAACGGCCTGGACGCCACCCAGGAATTTACGCTGAAGGACGGCACGATATTTCGGAGGGATCACAGCACGACGGCGGCGGAGCTGGCCCGGATTATGGCCTACTGTATCGGGGAGTCGCCCCGGAAGGAGGAATTTTTAACAATTACGAGGACGGCAAACTATTCCTTTAGCTCCAACGGGAGAAGCTATTCCTGTGTAAATCATAACGCATTTCTGAATATGATGGACGGGGCGTTGAGCGGAAAGACCGGCTTTACCAACAAGGCGGGCTACTGCTATGTGGGAGCCCTGCAGCGGGAGGGGAGAACCTTTGTGGTAGCCCTGCTGGCCTGCGGCTGGCCGAACAACAAGTCCTATAAGTGGAGCGACACAAGAGAGCTGATGCAGTACGGGATCGACAACTATTTTTACCGGAGCTTCGACGAGGAGGGGATTGCCTTCGACGAGGGTCTGCTGAAGCCGATACCGGTTTGGAACGGGCGGACGGAGATTCTGGGGGAGACGGCCTATACGGGGCTGGCGCTGGTAAGGAAGACGGGGGAGGAGGGTGAAGGCCAGGCATCCGGCGAGACGGGAGAGGAAGAAAGTCAGGAGAACGGGAATCAAGCGACTGATGCAGCGGAAGAAGGGCGGGAAGAAGGAACGGATGAAAGAGGAAATGCAAAAGCGGAAGGCCGGAATGTAACGGGCTTGCTCCTGCGGGAGGATGAGGAAATCCGGGTGGAGTATGAGTGGGAGAAGAGCCTGACGGCTCCGGTAAGGAGCGGAACTTCGGTAGGGGAAATCCGGTATACGGTAGAGGGAACAGTCTACCGAAGGGAGGAGATCATCACGGTGGACGATGTGCCGGAGATCGGACTCGGCTGGTGCCTGCAGCAGGTGCTGGAGCGGTTTCTGCCGATAAAATATTCTCTTGCCGAAAAAGAACCTTTCTTGCGCAAATCTCTCGAATATGGTATGGTGATACTGTCGGAGGAGCGGTTATGGAATATAAATTTGATGTGTTTATCAGTTATCGCCACGCTGATCTGGACAGTGCGGTAGCGGGCTACCTGCAGAAGGCGCTGGAGCGCTACCGGATTCCGGGGGAGATCCGGAAAAAGTGCGGAAAAGAGAAGATTAACCGGGTATTCCGGGATGAGGAAGAGCTGGGGGTGGCCAGCGACCTGTTCGGGGAGATCGAGGAAAACCTGAAGCAGTCGGAATTCCTGCTGGTGGTTTGTTCGCCGCGGATTGTGGAGTCAAAATGGTGTCTGCGGGAGATTGAGACCTTTATCAAGTACCGTGGCAGGGAGAATATTCTGGCGGTTTTGATTGAGGGGGAGCCGGAGACGTCGTTTCCCCCGGCGCTTCTGGAAGAGGGAGAGCCTCTGGCGGCCGATCTGCGGGGGCGGGATAAACGGGAGGTTCTCCGCCATGCCCGGGAGCGCATGACGCGTCTGGCCGCGCCGCTGCTTTACTGCTCCTATGATGAATTGTACCAGAGGCACCGGGTCTATAAAATGCGTCGTATGCTGGCGCTGGCGGGAGTGGTGACGGCTGTCACGCTGGTTTTCGGCGCGGTGGCCTTATATCAGAATTTGGAGATCAAAGCGAATTATGAGGCTAAGCTGGAGAACCAGTCCCGCTATCTGGCAAAGGTTTCCGGGGATTTATTGGAGCAGGGGGATCGGGAGACGGCGCTGTTGGTCGCGCTGGCCGGTCTGCCGGGGAGCGATACGGATAGATCCCGTCCTTATGTGTCGGAGGCGAGGGTCGCCTTGGAGGAGGCTCTGTATACCTACCGCTGGGATTATTGGTTTAATCTGCACCCGCAGAAGATCCTGGAGCACAAGAGCGCGCCGGGAACGGTTTCGGATTACAGCGGGGAGGAAGGAGTACTGCTTACCTTTGACAGCGACGGACGGATTTATCTGTGGGACGGGGAGACCTGCGACAATATCTTCTGCTTTGACGGCGTCGGCCGGGGCTGTGAGGATGCGAGGCTTGTGGGGAACCGCCGGGTAGCGGTGAAAACGGCGGAAGGAATCTTCTGCTTCCGCTATGATACGGGAGAGACCGTCTGGGAATGGAATTTTCCGGAATGTACTTCCTGCTCGTCTTCCTACGGCTTCCTTTGGGATTATAACAGGGAGACGGGAGAGATTGTCTGCGCTTATAAGGTACTGCGGTATGATACGGATTATGTGGGGAGCGAGCTGAAAACGATGCTGACAGACGGACATCGCATCCATATAATCGAGGCGGATACCGGGGAGAGCGCCATATGGACGCCGGATGCCGTCTATCAGGAGCTGGCTCCGGAGGAGGACGGAAGGATATCCTGGGAGGAACGGTATATTCTGAAGCTGGGACTCTCGCCGGAGGGCGGCAGGCTGGCTCTGGTTACGGGAGAGAACAACATATGGCATGACAGCGGCAATGTGGTGAAGGCGCTGCAGCTGGGCGGGGAGGAAGCAGTTTTTGAGCTGGAAGCGAAGGATCAGATTCCGGATTATCTGGGCTGGCTGGACGAGGATACGCTGGCGGTAGTCTGGCGGGATGAGGAGGCACCTCTGTTCGGGAGCGGGCTCTCGGAGAGCTGGACGCTGGAATGTTGGGACATTTCGACGGGGGAGCTGCGGTTTCGACACGAGGATACTTCTATGGTGTTGAATCGGAACATTTCGGTTTCGAAGGTTCCCGGAACAGAACGGAATCCGGCCCTGGTATCTGTGATCTACGACAATGTGGCGGTGAATCTTGACTGGAATACGGGAGAGCGCTACGCCCGGATGGAGGACAGAAGTCCGATTGTGCTGAGCCGGATCAATGATACCGGTCTGCAGATGGCGGTCACGGGGGACGGCTATGTATTCAGCACCAACGCGACCGAGGATCGGGTGTACGATGCGATCCTGAGCGCCTATCATTATTATCTGGATCTGGATGAGATCAGGAAAGCGGAGTGGCACGATCAAAGGGCTTTCTTCTATACGGATACAGCCGTCTACTGCTACGGCAGCGAGGTGGACGAAAGCTATACGATACTGGAGGAGACGCCGTATGGAAGCTGGTTTACCCGGGATTCCTCCCTGCTGTATCTGCTGGGCAGCGATCATGTGTACCTGTATGACACGGAGGATTACAGCCTGCTCTGGCAGGATGGGGTGCGCTACGATTTTCTGGGAAAAACCGCCGTCCTGGCGGAGGATCGGTATGCCCTTTATCTGGACGGGGAGGAGGCGATTGTGCATATCCATGATATCCGGAGCGGAGAGGACAGGCAGGTGCTTTTAGAGGGGATGCCAGAGGACGCCCGGGATCTGCGGATCCGTTCGACAGGGGGCCCTTATGCGGTGGCCTGGTGTATGGAGTATTATTACGCGAGCGATTGGAGCCGGAAGAACGAAGAGCTGCAGAATACCGCCGCCTGGGTGATCAATAGCGCGTCGGGGGAGATTGTCCGGCAGCTGACTTACGGGGAGATTTTCGGGCGTTTTCCGGCGGCGGAGCTGGAGGAAAAGGAGAATCAGTGGGCGTATCTGGATCTGCGGGAGCCTGCCTTGACCGGTGACGGGCGTTATTTTATTCTGCCCTGTCAGCTCCTTCGTTTTTCGACTGATAAGGATACGGAGCCGGTTTATCTCTTTGTTTGGGATATGGAGACGGGACAGGCCCGGGAGCTGCAGGAGGAGATTACGGCGGGACTGGCGGGAGATCTGGAGTATGGCTCTTATTACGGCTGGGACGGATGGCTTGCTCCGGAGGGAAGTCTTGCCGTGCTGTATGACAGGGCGGCGGGGCTGCTGAAGGTAGTGGATTTTTCCCGGGGGACGGTTCTTCATGAGCTGGAGGCGGAAGGGATCGGGAGCTGCGGCGTGGCCTTTACGCCGGACGGGGAGCATTTGATTTTTCAGGATTCCCGCCTGCGGCTGCGGGTATATCGCTGGACGACGGGAGAATATACCATGTCTAACGTTTCTCCGGAAAACGGCAGTCTGGATTTCTATTTCTGGCAGGAGGGGCGGGTGCTCGGCGCGGTGAAGACGGTAAGCAGCGGCGTCACTAAGTCGTTTCTTCTGTACGACCGCGAGGAGGCTGGGGTCTATCGCGCAAACACAGGCCTCAGCCGCTGTGAGGGCAGCGATGGAAAAACGGCTGTTATTAAAGACGGAAGCGTCTCGCGTCTCTATCATGTCTATACCCTGGAGGAGTTGATCGCCTGGGCGCGGGAGCTTTTGGGAGACCGGGAGCTGACGCCGGAGGAAAAGAGGGAGTACTTTATCGAGTGACGGGGATAAAATTCTCCAAAACGGGCGGCGTTTTGACAGAAAAGAAATAAATTGTGAAAAAAAAGCAATTCGGCCTTTGCGGGTTGCTTTTTTTGTGTTATACTTACAGGGACAATAATCGGGGAGTATGGCGTTTTCTTTTCTGCCCGCGGCATTGTTTGCAATTATTTATCATAAACGGAGGACTGAAAGCATGAGTATTACTTCAAAAGCGAGTCAAAGAATAGCAGCTTTGCTCGACGACAACAGCTTTGTTGAAATCGGCGGACTCGTAACCGCAAGGGCTACGGATTTCAACATGAAACCGGATCAAACTCCATCGGACGGTTGTATTACCGGCTATGGCGTGATCGGCGGCAAGCCTGTGTATGTGTACAGCCAGGACGCGTCCGTGATGAACGGTACGGTTGGCGAGATGCATGCGAAGAAGATCGTCAGACTTTATGATCTGGCGATGAAGACAGGGGCACCGGTGATCGGACTGATCGATTCCGCGGGTCTGAGACTGCAGGAGGCGACGGACGCGTTGAACGCGTTCGGAACGATCTACAGGAAGCAGACGCTGGCTTCCGGCGTGATTCCGCAGATCACGGCGGTAATGGGCGGCTGCGGAGGCGGACTTGCCCTGTTCCCGACGCTGACGGACTTTACCCTTATGGAGGCGAAGAGCGGGAAGCTGTTTGTGAACGCGCCCAACGCGTTGGACGGCAATGTGATTACGAAGTGTGATTCTTCTTCCGCCGCGTTCCAGGCGGAGGAGTGCGGCGTTGTGGATGTGGTGGCGGAGGAGGCTGAGCTTCTGGCTAAGATCCGCGAGCTGATCGGCTTCCTTCCCTCGAACAACAATGAGGGCAGCGATCTGGTAGAGTGCACGGACGACCTGAACCGGATCTGTGCCGATCTGGCGGGCTGTGTGGGCGATACCGCTGTGGCGCTCTCGCTGCTGGCGGACAGCAATGATTTCTTCGAGGTAAAGGCGGATTACGCGAAGGATATGGTAGTCGGCTTCCTGAAGCTGGACGGCGTGACGGTGGGGGCTGTCGCGAACCGTAGCGAGGTGTATGACGGAGAAGGAAATACCGCGCTGAAGCTGGATTGCGTTCTGTCGGAGCAGGGCTGCGAGAAAGCGGCGGATTTTGTGAGCTTCTGCGACGCCTTTGATATTCCGGTGCTTACCCTGACAAACGTAAAGGGCTATAAGGCGACGGTGAGCGCGGAGAAGAGTATGGCGAAGGCGGCGGCAAAGCTGACCTACGCGTTTGCGAACGCTACGGTTCCAAAGGTGAACGTCGTGATCGGCAAGGCGCTGGGTACAGCGGCGATCGTGATGAATTCCAAGGCGCTGGGAGCGGATATCACCATGGCATGGCCGGAGGCGGAGATTGGAACCATGGACGGCAAGCTGGCTGCGAAGATCATGTATGAGGGACAGGGCGCAGACGTGATCAGCGAGAAGGCGGCCGAGTATGAGGCGCTGCAGCTTTCCGCGGCAAGCGCGGCACGGAGAGGATATGTGGATCAGATCGTAGAGCCGGCCGATACCAGAAAGTATGTGATCGGGGCTTTTGAGATGCTCTTTTCCAAAAGCGAGGAGCGTCCTGCAAAAAAGCACGGAACAGTATAGAAGGGTGGTTACGGTAAAATGAAGAAGAGATTATTGACTTTGGCATGTATGATTACCTGTCTGCTCGGACTGACCGCCTGTGGGGGCGAGGAAGCCCTGACCAGCTATGAGCAGCAGAAGGTAACCGCGGCCGAGCAGATGGCGTCCCAGATCGTGACGATTTTTGCGGATTATCTCTGCGATGACGAGATTGTGGCAAACGTGTTCAACGGTTCGCAGATAAGCGAGTTTACGGCGGAGGAAATCTCCTACGTGTGCGAGCAGACCTTCGGGCTCCAGGCGGACGGCAATACGCTGATTTCCGCGATCGATTCCTTCCGTTCCGGGCTGGATACGATCGGCGGGATCACGCTCATCAGCAGCGCCGAAGCGAAGATCAGCGATAAGCAGATTATAGTGAACGTCGATATCACAGGGCAGAAGAAAAACGCCGAGGCGGAGATTATTTTCAGCAACGATCTTTTCCTGGTGCTGGAGTCCGCTTCCTTAAGCCCGACGGCTTCCATGGGAGAGCTGATGGGAAAGGCGGCGCTGAATACGCTGGTCGGCATGGGAACGGTGTTTGCAGTGCTGATTTTGATCAGCCTGATTATTTCCTGTTTTGCCTTTATTCCGAAGATTCAGAAGGCACTTTCCGATAAGAAGAGCGGAAAGACGGCTGAAACGGAGCAGGGAGCTGTCTCGCAGAGCGTGGAACCGGTCGAGGAGACGGCAGTCGACGAGAGCGACGATCTGGAGCTGGTAGCGGTGATTGCGGCGGCGATCGCAGCCAGTGAGGGAGCGGCGTCCGCGGACGGGTTTGTGGTTCGTTCGATCCGGAGAAGAGCGCAGGCTTAGCCGGTTGACACGGGGAGAGAAAGCGGAAGGCCCCGGAAAATTCGTAAGGATTGTCTGAAAATTCAGACGTTATCAGGGGGAGCGGAAGACTCCCGCCGAAGAAAGAGAATATCAGGAGGAGAAAGAAATGAAGAATTATACCATTACGGTAAACGGAAACGTATATGATGTGACGGTGGAGGAAGGAACATCCGCCGGAGCGGTTCAGCCCGCAAAGGCTCCCGCGGTTCCCAAGGCAGCGCCGAAGGCGGCTCCCGCAGCGGCTCCCAAGGCGGCTGGCGGCGCAGGCAGCATCAAGATCGAAGCGGGCGCGGCAGGTAAGGTATTCAAGCTGGAGAAGAAGGTTGGCGACGCTGTGAAGAAGGGCGACGCCGTTGTCATCATCGAGGCGATGAAGATGGAGATTCCGGTTGTCGCTCCCGAGGACGGAACGGTCGCAAGCGTTGACGTAGCTGTTGGCGATGCGGTTGAGGCAGGCGCGGTTCTCGCAACGCTGAACTAAGCCCTTGCAGGAGGAACCGGCGGGTTTCTGAAGCCGGCTCCCTTCCACATTAACAGACAACAGGAGGTCAACAAATGGAATATATAGCTTCAACGCTGAGTAATCTGCTTCATCAGACGGCGTTTTTCAACCTGACCTGGGGAAATTATCTGATGATAGCGGTCGCCTGCTTTTTCCTTTACCTGGCTATCCGGCATGAATTCGAGCCTTTGCTTCTGGTTCCGATAGCCTTCGGTATGCTGTTGGTAAATATTTATCCCGACATCATGCTTCACGCGGAGGACGCCTCCAACGGGGTGGGCGGACTTCTGTATTATTTCTATAAGCTGGACGAGTGGGCGATTCTGCCGTCCCTGATCTTTATGGGCGTGGGTGCCATGACGGACTTCGGTCCCCTGATCGCCAACCCCAAGAGCTTCCTTTTGGGCGCGGCGGCGCAGTTCGGTATTTTCGCCGCGTACTTCGGAGCGATCGCCCTGGGCTTTAACGATATGGCGGCGGCCGCTATCTCTATCATCGGCGGCGCGGACGGCCCTACCTCGAT
>JAMPIG010000066.1 GCA_023662875.1 Roseburia sp.
GCCGCAGGCCAGGCCGGAGATGGTCTGGTTGACCACTGCCTGGAAGATGGAGGCGGACAGATCCTCCTTCGTGGCCCCCTCGTTGATCAGGGGCTGGATATCCGTCTTGGCGAACACGCCGCATCGGGCGGCGATGGAATAGAGAGACTGGTAACCTTTGGCGTACTCATTTAAGCCCGAGGCGTCGGTCTGCAGCAGGGAGGCCATCTGGTCGATAAAGGAGCCGGTGCCCCCGGCGCAGATTCCGTTCATGCGCTGCTCCACGTTTCCGTCCTCGAAGTAGATGATTTTCGCGTCCTCGCCGCCCAGCTCGATCGCCACGTCGGTCTTCGGCGCGAACTCCTGCAGGGAGGAGGCTACGGCGATGACCTCCTGGGTAAAGGGAACCTTCAGATGGTTTGCCAGCGTCAGCCCGCCGGAGCCGGTGATCATGGGCAGGAGCGTCAGGTTTCCCAGCTCCCGATAGGCTTTTGTCAGAAGAGAGGAAAGCGTCTCCCGTATATTGGCATAATGACGTTCATAGTCGGAAAAAAGAATGGCATGACCCTCGTCCAGAATTGCGATTTTGACCGTCGTGGATCCGATATCGATCCCAAGAGACGCGGCTTTATTTAAATGGTTCATGTATCTACACCCTTCCTGAAACGATAGAATTCTTTCAAGAGAATTCTATTCTCATGAACAGCAGAATCCGCAAATTCATGTTCCGCGAAGACTCTGTTGTCGTGAATGAAACGTTGGCGCGGGAACCTGCCCCGCATCCGGTTTAAGGTTTGCTCGACATAGTTCGACTGACTAACGTATTATACGACAGACGCCGGAAAAAATCAATGAACAAACACTGTGAAATCTTTATGAAAAAACTGATTTTTCTATAAAATCAAAATGCTTGGTTTACTTCTTGGGCGGAGAATGATAAAATGTATTCGGATCGTTTCGGGAAAATGACGGTCTCCGGCGGCGGAAAAGAAGCTGCCCGGCGGCGGGAAAGGAAATGGAAGTATGAGTAAATGGGAACGTAAATTTGGGAAGTACGCGATTCCGAACCTGACGGTGGTTCTGATCGGCGGCTATATTCTGGGCTATTTTATGAATTGGCTGGTTCCAAACCTGATGCGCTATTTGACGCTGGATCCTTACGCGATTCTCCACGGGCAGATCTGGAGACTGATCACCTGGGTTCTGTCGCCGCCCTCCTCGGCCACAAGCTTTTCGGATCTCTTTTTCGTCCTGATTATGCTGATGTTCTATTTCAGTCTGGGAACCAGCCTGGAGCGGGTCTGGGGAACCTGGAAATACAACGTTTATATCTTTACGGGAATTCTGCTGACGGTAGCGGGGAGCTTCCTTTGCACCGGGGTTCTGTTTCTGCTTTACGGCGGGGTTCCCGGGCTGCTGAAGGAGATCTGTGCGATCGGCGCCTACAGCTACAGCACCTTTTTTATCAACATGTCGATCTTTCTGGCGTATTCGGCGACCTTCCCGGACGCAGAGGTGCTGCTGATGTTTGTGATTCCGATCAAGGTAAAGGTGCTGGGGATTATCTACGGCGTTGTCCTGGTGGTTCAGATGCTGCAGTTCTTCTTTGCGAGAGACTGGTTCAGTACGACGGCGGTGGCGGCGTCGCTGTTGAATTTCCTGATCTTTATCCTGCGCTCTAAGAGCCGCCTTCATCTGAATCCGAAGCAGGTCAGGCGCAGGGCGGAATTCCGGCAGGATATCCGACGGAATCCGAATCCCAAGATTACGACCCATAAGTGCGCGATCTGCGGGCGGACGGAGGAGGACGACCCGACGCTGGAATTTCGGTTTTGTTCCAAGTGCAGCGGAAACTATGAGTACTGTCAGAACCACCTGTTTACCCATGAGCATGTAAAATAAAACAGGAGAGTCAGCGTATGAGCGAGAGGAAAGAGGTTCTTTTTGCGAAAACCCTGGAGCAGATCAGAACCGCGGCAAAAGAACAGGGTAACTGCGTCAGCGAGGAGCAGGTTCGGGAAGCCTTCCGGGAGCAGGATTTCAGCGAGGAGCAGCTGCAGCTGGTCTTCGATTATCTGGTCAGGCATAAGATCGGGATCGGAAAACCGATGGATCCGGAGGAGTATCTGACGAAGGAGGAGCGCGATTACCTGCAGGTTTATCTGGAGGAGCTGGCGGAGCTTCCGGTATACAGCGATGGTGAGCTGAGGGCGTTTACGATCTCGGCCATGGCGGGAGAGGCGGAAAGCCGACAGAAGCTGCTCCGCCATTATCTGCGGGATGTGGCGGATATCGCCAAGCTCTATACGGGGCAGGGAGTCCTGCTGGAGGATCTGATCGGAGAGGGCAATGTGGCTCTGGCCATGGGCGTGGAGCTGCTGGGAAGCCTGGAGAGTCCGGACGAGGCCCAGGGGATGCTGGCTAAGATGATGATGGATCGTATGGAGGAGCATATCCGGGAGAGCGCCGGTTATCGGAGACTGGACGAGAAGATTGCGGACAGGGTCAACCTTGTGGCGGACAAGGCCGGAAAGCTGGCGGAGGAGCTGCACCGCAAGGTGACGCCGGAGGAGCTGGCGGCGGAGACCGGCCTGTCCTTAAAAAGTATCCTGGACGCCTGCCGGATGAGCGGTTATAAGATTGACGATATCGAGCTGGGATAACCTTTCAGGCGTGGAAGCATACCTTTTGCGCAGCAGGGATTTACAGGCGGGGATCGGAGGATTAAAATAGCAATGGCGGAGGGAAAGGCAAGGGAAAGTGGGGAAACTTATGCGCAGCGTTCGGTCAGGCATTGCCTGGATATGATTGCGCCCTTTGAAGCGGCAATGCCGCAAACGGAAGAAGGACAATGGCAGTTTTATCAGTTCATGGTCTCGCTTTATCGTGAAATGTATCGGGATCCGGAAAAATACAGAGTGTTCCCCAAGCCTTATGAAGAATATATCGCAAAGCGGAAAGATCAGGAAGTACAAAAGCAGAAAGAAAAGGAGCATGAAAATGATCCGAAAGAAAGCACATTGAGAAATACCTTTCAACAGGCGATACAGTTTTATGCCGTTTATCTTTATCAGATCGGCCTGAGAAGCAGGGGACTCGATGAGCGGTCGGGAGAGATGATCCTGAAAAAGGAAGATTATTTCGATATCAGGAATCAGATGAATCGCTTCCATGATGCGAAATACAATGGGGAAAGATACGAGGTCTTGTCCGAGCTGGGGATTCAGGTCTGTGACGACGGCGATATCGTCCGTATTGTTCACAGAGAAGACAGGCGGATGATGGAGGGAATCGCATATTTATGTAATGCGCCTGACAGCAAATATAAGTGGATGAACTTTGTACGTCTCGATTTTAAAAATGCCTATGCGCCGATTCCGACGGTAGACGACATATGCAAAACGCTGCCTGCCAGGAGTACTGAAGCCGTAAAAAAGTTAGAGGATAATCTGGCGGGAATGAAAATAAAGGCAAAGATAAAGCCGCTGAAAGGAATTGTCTCGGATTTCAGATGGAAGGTCGAATATGTCTATAAAGGGAAGAACATATGCGGATTTTATGCGGATAATGAATCTTTTATGTTGTGTATTTATTTTAATCATTTTGAAAACATCAATGAGTTTGCAAAGGTTTTGCAGGAAGAAAACGGCGATTTGTTCCAATGGTTTAAGAATCAGTTTCCCGAAAGATTGTGTAAATGCCCCAGTAACCGAAGAGTCTTTTTTGGCGGCGAAGCCAGACGGATTTGCGGACTGTCAAACCGGGCGGAAATCGTGAATCCTGACGGCGAGGATATGGAAAAAGCTTTGTATCTGTTAAGAAAATATCGAAAGATTGATTTGTAATCAGGGAGGTACGTCTGTGATAATCGAAAGGTGCGTGAAGGATTCTTTTACGGTAATCGGCAAGGAAGGCTCTACATCAGACGGAGAAGGATTTATTCAAAAGCTGTGGGAGGACGCAAATACTCATTTTGAAGAAATCCGGCATCTGGCAAAGAAAGATGAAAACGGTAATATAGGCGGAATATGGGGAGCTATGTCTGATTTTTCCCGTTCCTTCCGCCCGTGGGAAGATTTTTGCAGGGGCCTTTATCTTGCGGGAGCGGAATGCGAGGATGATGCGGAAGCTCCCGACGGGTGGGTAAGGTGGAGGATTCCTGGCTATGAATATATTTATGTGGAATGCGAAGACGGCGATACGTTCTCGAAAGCGCTGGCTTATTTGAAGGATAACCATCTTTCTCTGGCGGGCGCGGTTCACGATTTTACCTGCCCGCAGACAGGGAAGAGTTATCTGTTTCTTCCGATTCGGAAGATATAGGCCACAGTATATGCCGGTTGATTTTGAGAAGAAAACGAAGGGAATATCCGCAAAGGCGGGCGGAGGGGTGTCCGGATGAAACACACGTCTTACGAGGATTTTAAATACAGTATGCAGGATATCAGCCGCCTTTATGTGGGCTGCAAGTATACCTTTGCGGAGCTTCTGGAGGAGGATGATATTCTCTTTAAATTCCGGATGCTGATGCAGAAATATATCCTGCCGGAGGCGGATCCGGAGGACTCGCTGGAGACCCACCTGTATTATCTGGAGCCGACAAGCTTTTGCGTAAAGATTTATACCCAGATGAAGGCGCGGGTGCGGGTCAACGTCATCGAGGAAAAGAGGGGCCTGCTTGGAAAAAGCCGGAGGGAGTATGTGACGAGGGTTTTCGACGTGGCGAAGCTGGCGGGGATGACCAGGGAAGAGAAGGAGGCCTGCGGGCTGGTGGTGCAGGAGCTTTCGGTGAGTAAGCTGGCGCTGACGGGATTGTAACAAAGCGAACTTCGTTCGCTTGGAAGAATGCTTCGCATTCTCCCGGTTTGGGACAAAAGCAGGGAGTGATATAGTTCACAAGGCGAGCTTCACTCGCCTGGAAGAATGCTTCGCATTCTTCCGGGTTGGGACGAAAGCAGGGAACGCGGATAAAAAACAGAAATTTTCACGGTCGTAATCTTCGATGTCTTGAAGCAGGGAGCTTACGGCTGTGTAAAAATAACATAAAAAGAGAAGGAGACGACAAATGAGAGTAGAAGATTTAGCGGCGTATGAGGTGCTGGAGAAAAGGGAGATCGGAGATCTTGACAGTACGGCCTGGCTTTGCAGGCATAAGAAGACCGGGGCCAGGGTGGCGCTGCTCTCCAATCAGGACGACAATAAGGTGTTTTATATCGGGTTCCGCACAACGCCTACGGATTCCACGGGCGTAGCGCATATCACGGAGCATTCCGTGCTCTGCGGCTCGAAGAATTTCCCCTTGAAGGATCCCTTTGTGGAGCTGGTGAAGGGTTCCCTGAATACCTTCTTAAACGCCATGACTTATCCGGACAAGACCGTCTATCCGGTGGCGAGCTGTAACGATAAGGATTTCCAGAATCTGATGCATGTTTATCTGGACGCGGTATTTTATCCCAATACTTATCAGAACGAGGCTATTTTCCGCCAGGAGGGCTGGCATTACGAGCTGGACGAGGCGGGAGAGCTGAGCTATAACGGCGTTGTGTACAATGAGATGAAGGGAGCCTTCTCCTCGCCGGAGGATATTCTGTTCCGGGAGGTTACGACGGCGCTCTATCCCCATACGACCTACGCGGTGGAGTCCGGCGGCGATCCCGCGTATATTCCGGATCTGACCTATGAGCAGTTCCTGGACTTCCATAGAACCTACTATCATCCCTCCAACAGCTATATCTACCTTTACGGCGATATGGATATGGCGGAGAAGCTGGATTACATCGATCGGGAGTACCTTTCCCACTTCGATTATCTGGAGGTGGATTCCGAGATCGCGGAGGAACCGGCCTTTTCGGAGCCGGTGCGCAGCGTGAGGGAGTATCCTGTCAGCGAGGGCGAGAGCGCGGAGGAAAACGCTTATCTTGTCCAGGCCTTTTGCGTGGGAGACAATCTGGATCAGGAGACCTATGTGGCGCGGAGGATTCTGGACTTCGTACTCTGCGATGTGCCCGGCGCGCCCTTGAAGCAGGCTTTGATCAACAAGGGCATCGGTAAGGATGTCTACGCGATTACCGAGGGCATACGCCAGCCGTTGTTCGGCGTGGTGGCGAAGGGAACCTCCGCGGCGAAGGAGGAGGAGTTCAAGGCTGTGATCCGGGAGGTGCTGGAGGGCATCGTAAAGAACGGGTTCGATCAGAAGGCTCTGCTTTCCGCCATCAATCACTTCGAGTTCCAGTACCGGGAGGCGGACTTCGGCAGCGCGCCGAAGGGGCTGATGTACGGTCTTCAGATGCTGGACAGCTGGCTTTACGACGACGCGAAGCCCTTCGTTCATATCGAGGCCAACGCGACCTACGCGTCCCTGCGGAAGAAGGCGGCCGAGGGCTACTTTGAGAAGCTGGTCGAGAAATTCTTCCTGCAGAATCCCCATGCGGCGACCGTGATTCTGGTTCCCAGGGAGGGGCTGGCGAAGAAGCAGGAGGACGACCTGAAGGAGAAGCTTGCGAGCATTAAGAGCGGCATGAGCGAGGAGGAGCTGGATCAGATCCGCTCCATGATGGAGAAGCTGAACGAATTCCGGGAGAAGGAGGATTCACCGGAGGATATCGCGAAGATTCCGCTGCTGGCAAGAGAGGATCTGAAGCGGGAGACGGCACCCCTCTACAATCTGGAAAAGACGCTGGGCGATACCCCGGCGCTGCATCATGATGTATTTACCAACGGGATCGGGTATCTCAGACTGATCTTCAAGATAAAGGACATCCCTCAGGAGTATTTCCCTTATATCGGGATTCTGGGGAACGTGTACTGCAACATGAACACGGAGCATTATACCTACGGCGAGCTCTGCAACGAGATCAATCTGGCGACGGGCGAGATCTCCGTGACGCAGAATACCTACGGCAGCGCAGAGGACGCTGACCGCTATACCTTAACCATGGAGGTCAGCACCAAGGCGCTGTATGAGAATCTGCCCAGAGCGCTGGAGCTGATGGAGGAATTGATTCTGAGGACGGATCTGACCGATACGGGAAGGCTGAAGGAGATCCTGGCAGAGAATAATTCCAGAGGTCAGGAATATATGATGCGGGCGGGCCACGTCGTCGCGATCAACCGGGCGATGTCCTACGGCAGCGTCAGGAGCGCGGCGGAGGATGCGCTGAGCGGAGTCAGCCAGTATCGTCTGACCAGCGGGCTGGAGAAGAATTTTGAGGCGGAGGGGAAGGCGCTTGTGGAGAAGCTGCAGACCTTAAGCCGGATGATCTTCCGTCCGGAAAACCTGATGATCGACTTTACGGGAGACGGCGCGGAGCTTACGAAGCTTGAGCAGCCGGTGGCCGACCTGAAGGGCAGGCTTTATACCTGTGAGGTAAAGCGGGAGGCTTATGTGCCGTCCCCTGAGAAAAAGAATGAAGGGCTGACGACTCCGGGACAGGTGGATTATGTCTGCCGGGCCGGAAACTTTAAGAAGAAGGGGCTGGAATATACAGGGGCGCTGACGGTGCTTCGGGTGATGCTGGGCTACGAGTATCTCTGGATGAATATCCGGGTAAAGGGAGGCGCTTACGGCTGTATGAACGGCTTCGGACGGGACGGCAGCTGCTATTTCGTCTCCTACCGCGACCCGAATCTGGGACAGACCATCGACGTCTTTGAGAAGGCGGCGGAGTTTGTGGAGAATTATGAGGCGGACGAGCGGACGATGACGAAGTATATTATCGGCGCGGTCAGCGAGCTGGATACGCCTCTGACCGCGGCGGGCAAGGGAAACCGTTCCAGAAACTGCTACTTTAACGGGATTACCCGGGAGATGATGCAGAAGGCGAGAGATCAGGTGCTCGACGCTACGGAGAAGGATCTTCGGGCGCTGGCGGCGCACATCCGGGCTTTCATGGAGGACGACTTCCTCTGCGTGGTCGGAAACGAGCAGCAGATCAAGGCGGAGCAGGAGAAGTTTATCCAGATCGAAACTCTGATCTGAGGATAGGAGGAAGAAAAAGTGCAGCAGGAAAACGCGGCGTATAAATCGGGCTTTGTGACGTTGATCGGCAGGCCGAACGTAGGAAAATCGACCCTGATGAACAGGCTGATCGGACAGAAGGTCGCCATCACCTCGAATAAGCCCCAGACGACCAGAAACCGGATTCAGACCGTCCTGACGACAGAGCAGGGTCAGATCGTGTTTCTGGATACGCCGGGGATCCACAAGGCGAGAAACCGGCTGGGGAGCTATATGGTAAATGTGGCGGAGCGGACCATGGAGGAAGTGGACGTGATTCTCTGGCTGGTGGAGCCGACGAATTATATCGGAGCCGGGGAACGGCACATTCTGGAGCAGTTAAAGAGGACGAAGACTCCCGTGATCCTGGTGATCAATAAGATCGACATGGTAAAGCGGGAGGCCGTCCTGGCCTCCATCGACACCTACCGGAAGGAGATGGATTTCCAGGAGATTGTTCCGGTTTCGGCCTTTGAGGGGAAAAACACGGGGGAGCTGGTAAAGTGCATTTTCCAGTATCTTCCCTACGGCCAGCCCTTTTACGAGGAGGATACCCTGACTGATCAGCCCATGCGTCAGATTGTGGCGGAGTTGATTCGGGAGAAGGCGCTGCGGCTGCTGGAGGAGGAAATTCCCCACGGCATCGCCGTCAGCATCGAAAGCATGACGGAAAAAGGAAAGATCTGTCATATCGAGGCCACGATCATCTGCGAGCGGGAGTCCCATAAGGGAATTATTATCGGGAAGGGCGGCCAGATGTTAAAGAAGATCGGCTCCACAGCCCGGCCGGACATTGAGAAAATGCTGGAATGTCAGGTGAACCTGCAGCTCTGGGTGAAGGTGAAGAAGGACTGGCGGGACAGCGATTATCTTCTGAAAAATTTCGGATACAATCCGAAGGAAATCAGCGAATAGAAAAAGTACATTCTGCAAAACCTAAACGGGAAAATACAAACGTGAAAACAGGGGACAGGCAGAATGAATACAAGGTACTGGAAACGGTTTGAAAACAGCGGTAAGATAGAGGATTACCTGGCCTTTCTGGCCTGCGAGAGAAGCGAGGGGGAAGGCGGGGAGAAGGCGGGAGAAGGCCAGAATGCGGGAATCTATTACGGTGACGGGGATCGTGCTGAAGCAGTCTCCCGTGGGGGAGTACGACAGACATATCAGCCTTTTGACGAAGGAGAGGGGTAAGATATCCGCTTTCGCGCGGGGGGCCAGAAGGCCCGGCAACCGGCTGACGGCGGCTACCAACCCCTTCTCCTTCGGCTGTTTCAAGCTTTATGAGGGGAAGAGCGCTTACAATCTGGGGGACGCGGAGATTCAGAATTATTTTGAAGAGCTTCGAAGCGATTATATCGGGGCCTGCTACGGGATGTACTTCGTCGAGGTGGCGGACTATTATACCCGGGAAAACAACGACGAGCGGGAGATGTTGAAGCTCCTGTACCAGTCCCTGCGGGCGCTCTGCGCGCCGTCCCTGCCAAACCCCTTAGTGAGATGCGTCTTTGAGTGCAAGGCCATCGCTGTGAACGGGGAATTCCCTGGCGTCCCGGAGGACAGACCGCTGGAGCCGTCGACCGTTTACGCCCTGCAATACATAGAAAACAGCCCGGTGGAAAAGCTGTATACCTTTACGGTGACGGATTCCGTACTGCGGCAGCTGCAGCAGGTGGCGGAGGATTATATGAGGAAATTTGTCGGGCATCGTTTTAAAAGTCTGGAAGTTCTGCAAACTCTATATTGAAAATTCAGAAAGATTTTGATAAAATAATATATCGCAGTCCGGCAACTATGAAACAGCCGGGAAAGAGAGGCAGGATGAGAAGATTCGGAAAGCTTGCCGCCGTGGGGGCTGCGCTGGCCTTGCTGCTCTCGGGATGCGGGCAGGCCAGGCTGCCGGAATCCGTGAGCGCGACGACGCTGGCGGTGGATGCAGACGGCGGACTGACCTATTACCTGGTGGAGGAATTTGGCAGGGAGTACTATGACCTGGCGGAGTTGGCCGCCATGGCGAAGGAGGAGACAGAAAGCTTTCGGGGAGCGGAAGGCGGCGTTTCGCTGGAAAAGGTGGAACGGACGGAAAACGCCCCGGATCAGGTTTCTTTGGTTTACCGCTTTGAGAAGGGGGAGAGCTTTTCCAAATTTACCGGCAGCAGCTTTTTCTTCGGCACGGTCAGCGAAGCACTGGAGCTTGGCTATGACCCGGGAGAGGGGCTTCGGAGTCTGCGGGACGGCGCGGTACAAAACCGGGAGCAGCTGGCGCAGAACGGGGAGAAGCGGCTGATCATCACCGACGCGAGAGCGCTCATCTACTGCCCGGCGGGAATAGCCGCCTTAAAGGGCGCGGAGCTGGCGGAGGACGGCAGCGTGGACGCCTCCGGGGCGGAGGAGGCGGTCTGGATTCTGCTGAAGTAAGTGCAGGTTGAATAAAAAAGCGTGTTCAACCTGTTTGATAAGGGCGCGTCGCAACGCGCGGATGAGGTTTGGAATGGAAAAGACAATGGAAAAAATCGTGACGCTGGCCAAGGCGAGGGGGTTCGTCTATCCCGGCTCGGAGATCTATGGCGGGCTGGCGAACACATGGGATTACGGCAATCTGGGCGTGGAGCTGAAGAATAATGTAAAGAGAGCCTGGTGGCAGAAGTTTGTGCAGGAGAACCCGTACAATGTGGGTGTGGACTGCGCGATTCTGATGAATCCCCAGACCTGGGTAGCCAGCGGGCATCTGGGCGGATTTTCCGATCCGCTGATGGACTGCCGGGAATGTCACGAGCGTTTCCGGGCGGATAAGCTGATCGAGGATTATTGCGCGGAGAAGGAAATCACCCTGGAGGAGAGCGTGGATTCCTGGAGCCAGGAGAAGATGAAGGGCTTTGTGGAGGAGCACAATATCCCCTGCCCCAGCTGCGGAAAGCATAACTTTACGGATATCCGTCAGTTTAATCTGATGTTCAAGACCTTCCAGGGCGTCACGGAGGACGCGAAGAGTACGGTTTATCTGCGGCCCGAGACGGCCCAGGGCATTTTTGTAAACTTTAAGAACGTACAGAGAACCTCCCGGAAGAAAATTCCCTTCGGTATCGGTCAGATCGGCAAGGCCTTCCGAAACGAGATCACGCCGGGCAACTTTACCTTCCGCACCCGGGAGTTCGAGCAGATGGAGCTGGAATTCTTCTGCGAGCCAGGCACGGATCTGGAGTGGTTCCAATACTGGAGGGGCTTCTGCAGAGACTGGCTGATCTCCCTCGGCATCAAGGAGGAGGAGATGCGCCTGCGCGACCACAGTCCGGAGGAGCTCTGCTTCTACAGCAAGGGGACAACGGATATTGAATTCCTCTTCCCCTTCGGCTGGGGCGAGCTCTGGGGCATTGCGGACAGGACGGACTACGACCTGACCCAGCATGCCAATACCTCCGGCGAGGACATGTCCTATTTCGACGACGAGAAGAAGGAGAAGTACATCCCCTATGTGGTGGAGCCTTCTCTGGGGGCGGATCGGGTCGTCCTGGCCTTCCTCTGCGCGGCTTACGACGAGGAGGAGCTGGAGGGAGGCGATATGCGTACCGTGCTTCGGTTCCATCCGGCGCTGGCGCCCGTCAAGATCGGCGTGCTGCCGCTCTCGAAGAAGCTGGGGGAGGGCGCGGAGAAGATTTTCGCTTCTCTCTCCAAAAAGTATAACTGTGAATATGACGACAGAGGCAATATCGGCAAGCGGTATCGTCGGCAGGACGAGATCGGTACGCCGTTCTGCGTGACCTATGATTTTGATTCCGAGACAGATCATTGCGTGACCGTCCGCTTCCGGGATTCCATGGAACAGGAGAGAGTCCCTGTCGCTGGTCTGGATGCCTATTTTGCGGACAAATTTACATTTTAGAATGCTGTGACCGTGGGGCAGAAGGAATCTTCTGCTCCATTTTCGCGAATCAGCAGAGGACGGATCCGGAGCGGCAGGGAAAGAAGCAGAGTATGGATAAGACAGAGATTTTTCAGATCCTCGACATCGAGGAGACAAAGGATGAGAAGGCGCTGCGGGACGCCTACCGGCGGAAGCTTACCGTGACGAATCCGGAGGACGACCCCGAGGGCTTTAAGCGTCTGCGGGCGGCCTACGAGGAAGCCTGTCGGCTGGCGAAAAATCCGGAAGTAAAGCTAAAGCAGGAGGAGCGGACGGATGAGACGCCCTCCGGTCTGTGGCTGGCGAAGGCGGTCGCGATTTACGGAAGCCTCCGCAGGAGGTGCAGCGTAGAGGAATGGGAGGAGCTTTTCGACGACGATTGTTTCCTTTCCCTGGAGGATGAGGAAAACTGTCGGATGAAGCTGCTGCGGTTCCTGATGGATCACTTCCGCCTTCCCTGGGAGGTCTGGAAGCTTTTGGATAAAAAGCTTTCCATCACGGCGGACGCCGCCCGGCTGCGGGAGTATTTTCCGGGGGATTTCATCCGATACGTCATCAACAAAATTGAGCGCGGGGAGGATGTGGAATTCAGCCAGTTCGAGGGGGCGGACGACGCGCCCTACGACCTGTATCTCCAGTATTATGACCGCTGCTGGCAGGCGCTGCAGCAGGGCGACACCGAACAGGCCGGGAAGTGTATCGAGGAGGCGGAGGGCCTGAAAATCCGGCATCCTATCCTGGAAATCTGCCGTGCGGATATCCTCCACAGGACAGGGCGGGAAAAGGAGGCCCTGGAGCTGCTGGAGAGGCTGCGGGAGCAGTATCCCGAGGACGACATGATCGGTTATAACGCCGCGGAGGCGCTCTGGCGGCAGGGGGACGCGGAAAACGGCGGCTGCCGCAGGCGGGCGGCGGAAATCTATCTGCGGCTGAAGGAGGAGAATACCGACCATTATATGGCGAATGTCCGGTTGACGGAGTGGTATTACGAGACCGGCCAGTTTCAGGAGGCGAAGAAGTGCGCGGAAAAGATTCTGACTGTCGGCGGGAGCGACGAGTTTATGGAGCTTCTGGGTAAGGTAAACGCCGAGCTGGAAAAGGATCTGGAGAAGCGGTGGAAGGAGGGAGACAGCGGCGCGGCCCTGGAGCTCTGCTGGTGCTTTCTGCAGGACGGAAAGGTATGCCGGGGAATCGAGCTGGCGCTGAAGCTGGAGAAGCTGCTGCCGCAGGAGCAGGAGGCGGAGTGGAACGGCCTGATGTCAAAGCTTTACGTTGAGGAGGCGGAGTACGAGGCCGCCATTGAGAGGACGCGTTTCTGGGAGGAGGCGCTGAAAAGGAAGATGGAAGGCGGGGCGGCTGTCCTGGAGCGGGAAAAGGACAAGGATCGCCTGAGGCAGACCCATATTATCCGGATGCAGTGCTACCATAACCTGGGCTATAAGGATAAGGACAGATTTTCCGAGGCGATCCGGGAAGGAGAGTCCGTGCTGGAGGACAGCGCGAAGGATATCGGCGTCCTTTTGGAGATGGCTCAGATTTATGTGGAGATGCAGGAGTACGAGAAATGCCAGGAGCTGGTGCAAAAGCTGGCGGAGGACTATCAGGTTTACGCCGCTTACGCTACGGCTATGGAGGCCTACCGCAGACAGCTGAACGCCTCCGGCGTGATTCAGACGGGCCGCCTCTGCGTACAGTATTTCCCGAACTACGCCAAGGCTTATGAATATATGGCGAAGGTCTATCTGGATCTGAACCGGCAGGAGGATCTGGAGAAGGTACTTGCGGATGCTGAAAAGAACGGGGTTAAAAGCGCGGTTCTGGAGGCCTACCGTTTCCAGAAGGATCACAAGCCTATGGAGCTGGAGCTGTTAAATAACAGTCTGAAGAAGTTCCGCAAGGACTTCCGAAAGCCGCTGGAGGAAGGAAGGAGCATCTTTTACGAGAACGGTCTGCCGATTTTGACGAAGTACCTGTATCATTGTCCGGACAGCTATCTGTTTGTGGAGAGAGGAATCTTTCACCGGGCGGGCCGCCATTACGAGGAGGCGTTGGCGGATTTCGAGAAGGCTCTCGCTATAAATCCCGCCAACCCTTACGCCTATAACGGGCTGAGCTTTGTCTATAAATATATGGGGAATTATGAAAAAGCGCTTTTTTACATCAAGAAGGCGATCCTGTATATGGACAAGGATATGTCCCCGGTAATTTATACGGATTTGGCGGATCTGTACTCTTTGCTGGGCTGTTACGAGATGGCGCTGGCGGCCTGCCGGGAATACGAGGAGCGTGTCCCGGAGGACAACAGCGCCTGGTTCAAGAAGCAGAAGGCTCAGCTTTACGTCAGCCTGGGCCGGGCGGAGGAGGCGGAGGAGCTTTACGAAAAGACAGGCGGCAAGTACATCTGGGACAGCTATGAGAAAGAGCTGGAGGCATTTATCCGCTGCGGCAGAAAGGAAAAAAGCGGGGAGATTCTTCGAGCCTGGTCGGAAAGGCTGGGGCTGGGAAAGAGTTTTATGGCTTCTCTCCTGGATCGGGGAAAGGGAAAGCCCGCGCCTGGCAGGCAGGAGGAAATCCGGTATTACAGAAGCCTGCTCTGGTATCATTTGGCGTTTGGAGAGAGGGCGGATGTAGAGAAGGCTTTGCAGAATTTGAGAAGATATGCCGCAGATCAGGAGGAGGACTGCGAGGGCCGACTGGCGGACTGCGCGTTCGCCTGTATCCTCTGGGGGATGGAAAAGGAAGGCAGGAAATACGGCAAGGCGCTGGAGGACTGGCTTCGAAAGGAGAAGTTTGCCGGGCGGGACAAGTATTTTTACCGGGAAAAGGCGTTCTTGTTTCTGGAGATTCTGGCAGCCTGGTATACAAAGGACGAGAAGGAGCTGGAGGAGCTTTTGGGAAAGGCGGACTCCTGCGGCGTCTGCCATACCTGTACCTGCGCGGTTTGCAGGGAACTGGAGGCGGCGCGGATCCTTTTCCTGCTGCGCCGGAACCGGAGGGAGGAGGCTGTGGAGCGGCTGGAGAGCGCCTTTGACCGACTGCCGCAGGATGAGTACCGGCGGGCTTTGGAGCGCAGGCTTTCAAAGACTTGATCTATTTGTAAGAGTGTTCGCCTCCCCAGGGGTTTTGTCCCTTGAGGCGTTTCAGGCTTGAGACCCATGTGGCGCAGATGCCTTTTGTTTTGCGGTGGGGAGTTGACTTACATTTGAGTATAAATTGCTTTAAGAGGTGTTTACATGATAGTAGGAATTGATTTAGGTACGACAAACAGTCTGGTCGCCTGCTTTACGGAGGAGGGGCCGAAGATCATCCCCAATCGGCTGGGGAAAAACCTGACGCCCTCCGTCGTCAGCGTGGACGGGGAGGGAAACGTATTTGTGGGGGAGACAGCCAGAGAGCGGATGAGCCTCTACCCGGATACGGTAGCCCAGACCTTTAAGCGTAGTATGGGGACGGAGCGGGAATATATTTTGAGCGGCAGGCATTTTAAGCCGGAGGAGCTCTCCAGCCTTGTGCTGCGCTCCCTGAAGGAGGACGCGGAGGAGTATCTGGGCGAGGAGGTCACGGAGGCGGTCATCAGCGTACCGGCCTACTTTGACGATAAGCGAAGGAAGGCCACCAAGAGGGCTGGAGAGCTGGCGGGACTTAAGGTGGAAAGGATGATCTCGGAGCCCACCGCCGCCGCGGTAGCTTACGGGCTTTACGAGAAGGAGCAGGATACCCGCTTCCTGGTTTTTGACCTGGGAGGCGGAACCTTTGACGTCTCGATTCTGGAGCTGTATCACAATATTCTGGAGGTGCGGGCCGTCGCCGGGGATAATTACCTGGGAGGCGAGGATTTTACGGCGATAATGGCGAAGCTGTTCCTGCAGAAGGCGAAGCTGCAGGTTTCGGCGCTGGATGAGAAGGAGCAGATCAGGCTTTATCGTCAGGCGGAAAAAGCGAAGTGCGCCATCAGCGACAGAAGCGAGGTAACTATGTCCTTCCTGTACCGGGAAGAAACGCTGGAGCAGCGGATTCTCTATAAGGAGTACGAGGAGGCCTGCGAGGAGCTGCTGACGAAAATTCGGGGGCCGGTGAAGAAAAGCCTGTCGGACGCCGGGCTGAAGCTTGGCGACATCGACGAGGTTCTGCTGATCGGCGGAGCCACCAGGCTTTCCATCGTCAGGGACTTTCTGATCCGTCTGTTCCGGAAATTCCCGGACACGAAGCTGAACCCGGACGAGACGGTGGCCCTGGGAGCCGCCGTCCAGGCGGCTATGAAGGAGCGCCGGGAGGAGGTAAAGGAGGTCATCCTGACGGACGTCTGTTCCTTTACGCTGGGGACGGAGGTTGTCGTAGAGTACGAAGAGGGGAAATTCGAGGACGGAAGATTCTGTCCCATCATCGAGCGGAACACCGTGATCCCGGCCAGCCATACGGAGCGGCTTTATACGGTTCGGGACAATCAGGACAAGGTGCGCGTCCGGGTGCTTCAGGGGGAGAGCCGGTTCGCCAGAAACAATCTCTTTCTGGGGGAGCTGGAGATCGAGGTGCCAAAAGGACCGAAGGGCCGGGAGTCGGTGGATGTGACCTATACCTACGATATTAATTCCCTGCTGGAGGTCGAGGTGACAGCGGTGTCTACGGGTCTGAAACAAAAAATGATCATCAAGGGTCAGGAGAACCAGATGACCGACGAGGAGATTAAGAAGCGCATGGAAGAGCTGGCCTACCTGAAGATACAGCCCCGGGATTACGAGGAAAACCGCCTTGTCCTGCTGCGGGCGGAGAGGATGTACGAGGAGTCGCTGGGAGACAGGAGACGGAAGCTGGACTACTATATCACCGCCTTTGAGGCGGCCCTGAAAAAGGGAGATCACGACGAGATCCGGGATGCCAGAGAGGAATTGGTTGAGGTGCTGGAGGAAGAGGAGGAGTGAAGGCGGCATTCCGGGTACGCGGCGCGAGTGACGGCGGCAGGCGGCGGACATTCCCCGGCGGATACGCTTTCGCTTGAGGACGCGACGCAGCGGTGCGTAAAATTGTGTACTTGCCAGGAACAGGGGATAATATATGTATCAACATCACGAAGAATCCATTGAAAATATGAAAGAGTTTTTTCGGAATCAGGGGGCTGTTGCCTTGATTCTGATAGGCTCTGTTGCGAAGGGGACGGAGCGGGAAGATTCTGACCTCGATTGTGCGGTTATTTTATCGCAGGAAGAATATGCCAAAAAAGAGAGAGAGAATAGAACAAGCGAGACCGTTGGGGGACTATGTACCTATGATGGTGGGTATTTTGACGTAAAATATATGACCAGGGAGTATCTTAAGGAGCTGTCGGAGAGAGGCAGTGAACCTGCGCGAAGCACCTTTACAAAATCCAGAATACTATTCTGCAACGATACCGAAATTGAAGGCATACTGCCACGGATTCCTGTGTTTCAGACAAGGGAAAAAGAGAAAAAATTATTATCGTTTTATTCGGATTTTTGGCTTAATTACTATTATTTTCTGAAATCCTGTCCGATTGACGGGTATATGAAAATGCATACGATAGCGGAGATCATATACAGCATATACCGAATGATACTTCAGGAAAATGAGATTTTGTTTGATTGTAACAGACGGCTGGAAAAGCAAGTAGAATCGATCTCTCCCCAAACGGTCGAATTGGTCGGATTGGGGAGACAGCTTGAGGTTTCTCAAAGCATGGAGGACGCTGACAGATTTGTAAATAAATATCTTGAGGTCTCAACTTATGTCCCGCCTGAGAACATAGCGGTAGTTTTAACGCAATACGCCAGAGACTTTCAGGAATGGTGGATTAAGCCGGGACCAAATATACAGGAATGGTAAAATTTTTGAGCAGTGGGAACACTTTTCCGAAAAGGAAGAAAATTTATTGGTTGATTAGAGGAGGATTCACAGTAACAAACCTGAAATATATGAGGCAATTCTATTTGACATTCCCAAATGGTCACGCACTGCGTGGCGAATTGAGTTGGACGCATTACAGGCTTTTGATGAAAGTAGAAAATGACAATGCGCGAGAATTTTATATGCAGGAAGCGGTAAATAAATTCTTTTTTTATGAGAGGCTGTTATCCAGTAAAAAGAAAGAACAGGTAGCTGCGGAAATTCATGCGTTAGATGAGCTTAATATTCAGGTTTCGAATCAAAATTTTATGGAGTGAAATATGGAACATATAATTATGTCGGGCGGAATCGTAACAGATTTTAATGTCACAGAGCATTGTATTGATTGTATGTGTGGGAAAAATTTAGTTAAAATTGATAAATCTTCCAGGGAGATCATCTGTCAATATTCGGTTTTTGAGAAAGAAGGACTATCGAGGAAGCTGACCTCAGATGGCGGACAGATTTTTATATATGATTTTTGCACACTTTATATATTAAGCCAAGAGAAGTATGAACTTATCGGCAAATGGCAATTGGGCAATGATTTGAGTTCTGATATATGCGGAATGACAGTTGATAGTAATACTGTTTATTGTTCTATCCGCAATGGAAAGATTATTACTGTTGACAGACGGTCATATCAGACAGAAGAGTTTATTGTTTCCGAAAGCAGTATGTGGAGTATCAAAACATACGATTCATACTTGGTTTGCGGAACAGTAGACGGAAGGGTACTCATATTGGATAAATTGACGCTTTCCATTGAGCACGAGCTTGTATTAGGAAAGAAAAATATAGGCAGTTTATATGTTGACGGAGAAACATTATATGCCGCAAGTCATGACGGAAAACTTTTTAAAATTAGTATGAGAAATTTTGAAGTCGAATATTCAAGGAAGGATGTACACAAAAAGATGTTTCACTGTGCAGGAATCTATAAGGATATGCTGATAACAGTTTCCTATCCTTGCTCGGAAATCGCTTTTTGGGATAAGGATACATTAGAAAAGAGAAAGGTAATGAATGTACCGTTAAAGCTGTCAGGGCGAACACATTTAGAAAATGATTTTTTATATATCTCTTCCCGCAATATTTTAGGGATTGACAGGATAAATTTAAATGAGCAGCGAATGGGAATTGATAAAATCTAAAATCATAGAAGATTTTTTTGATATCAAATAGGATAAATAAAGTGAACCATATGAGGATGTCATATATGATTAGGGAAATCGAAAAAGGTGATCTGGCTGGTTTATTAAGATTGTATATGCAGTTACATAACAATCCCATGCCGAAAAAGTCTGTTGAACTATTACAGATTTGGGATGCTATTTTTCAGAATAAGGATCATCATGTGATTGTTGCGGAAGAAAATGGCAAAATCGTGTCTTCCTGTGTCTGTGTCATCATTCCAAATCTGACGCACAACCAACAGCCATACGCCTTTGTTGAAAATGTGATAACCGATGAAAGATACAGAAACAGAGGACTGGCAACACAATGCCTGAATTATGCCAAAGAGATTGCCAGAAAGGAAAACTGCTATAAAATGATGCTGCTCACAGGCTCTAAGGAAGAAAGCACATTGGAATTTTACAGAAAGGCAGGTTACAACAGTGAAGACAAAACGGCATTTATTCAATGGATATAGTATGCATCAGCCTATTTCTTGTTTCCTTATCAAATTTTTCGAGCGCATAACGATAGGCAACCCGCGGCATTTTCCCGCAGTTTTTTATTAAATATTCTTTTACGCAGTTAGAATTTACCTGTGATAAGGCTTTCAACATCCAGCCGTATCCTTTTAAAACCAAATCATGCGAATCCGACATCAAACGGTCTGATATGGTAAACGGTTCTATTCCTTCATAATCATTTCTCAAGATGGAAGGAATCAGAATAACCGCGGAAGCCCTTCTTACCCAAAAATCAGTATCATCCGTCCATGCAATTATTTTTACAAACAGCTATTTTGTATAGCACTTTGAAGTTGCGCAATTTGAAAAATAAGCGCCTGCGGATTGGTTGCGGTTTGCCGGGGAAAACGCTATACTGAAAATGCAGCGCGGTGCAGAAAAAAATACAAGGAGAATATTTTATGAGCTTCGGAAAAAATTTGCAGTTTTTAAGACATTTGAAAGGGAATATGACGCAGGAGGATTTGGCTGAAAAAATGAATATCAGCCGT
>JAMPIG010000067.1 GCA_023662875.1 Roseburia sp.
ATGAGAAAAGGGCGATTCAGGTGGCGGAACGATGTTATAAGAGGTGCTTGGAGGACGGAAAAAAGAAGCCGTCGGAGATGTGGCCGACGAGTATGGTGTGCCGGTTGGTGAACGAGATACAAAGAAAGATTGGATTATTCTGATAAATACGAAGAAAGTGCTGTTTACTGTCAAAACAACTTAGCACTAATTTAACATCAATTTTGCCCCCACTTAGTATTAACTTAACATCAGCCCTACGAAGTTATACGGCTTTGCGGGCATTTTCCTCAAAAATTGGTACAAAAAGTTCGTGACATTAACTTGACATTAGAGGGGATGGGGATTATTAAATGTAAAAAGGCTGCTGGAGTGAAGGGGCGGAGTCGGCACGGAAGACATATGTCAGTCCTCTGCTTTGAGGGCTTTCAGCAATGAAATCAGTTCAGGAAGCAGATAAAAAAGTCTTGACAAAGCGGCTTCGGCGGATTAAACTAAGAATTCATAAAGGCAATGGCGTCTTGGAGATCTCTCCAGGGCGCTTTTTTTCTTGAGGCGATACCCGTAATTTCCGGATTGGATGATTTGAAGAAGAGATCTATGGCTTGTTTCTTTAGAAGGGGGTTGGGCGGCTTCAGGATTTTGCATCAGAGACGACGGAGGTAGCATTATGTGTTCCATATTCGGTTTTTGTGGAAAAGATGGCGATTACGTGGAGATTCGGCAGGCACTGGAAAAGACCCGTTCCCGGGGGCCGGACGCCAGCCGGCTGTTAAGTACCGGAAAGGGCTGGCTGGGGTTCAACCGGCTTTCTATCATGGGTCTGACCGAGGCGGGTATGCAGCCCTTTGTCTACGGACAGAAGAACACCCTGCAGATTGCGGAGGACGGGACAGAGTCCGAGGGGATTTTGATGCCCTCCGGATGTCAGATGGCGCTTGTCTGCAACGGTGAAATCTACGGTTTCCGGCGGTTGAAGGAGGAGTTGATCGACAAGGGCTATCGGTTTATCAGCGAGTCCGACTGTGAGATCCTTCCGGCGCTCTATCAGGAATACGGGACGGATATGTTCCAGATGCTGGACGCGGAGTTTGCGCTGATCCTGTATGACGCGGAGAAGGATACCTATATTGCCGCGAGAGACCCGATCGGAATCCGGCCTCTCTATTACGGGCTGACCGGGGAGGGGACTTACGTCTTCGCCTCGGAGCCGAAGAATCTGCTCTCGCTTACAAAACAGATTTTTCCCTTCCCTCCGGGTCATTATTTCAAGGACGGCGAGTTCATAAAGTATCGGGATCTGTCTCAGGTTTCGGAATATCGTCAGGACAGCCTGGAGCAGATAGCGGAGAGGATTCATGACCTTCTGATCAGGGGCGTGGAGAAGCGGCTGGATTCCGATACGCCGGTGGGCTTTTTGCTCTCGGGCGGGCTGGATTCCTCGCTGGTCTGCGGAATCGCCGCCCGTATTTCCGAAAAACCGCTGGAAACCTGGGCGATCGGGATGGACGTGGACGCGATCGACCTGAAGTACGCCAGGGAGGTGGCGGATTATATTCAGTCCAACCATCACGAGGTCATTATCTCAAAGAAGGATGTGCTGGACGCGCTGGAGACGGTGATCGAGGCTCTCGGCACTTACGATATTACGACGGTCAGGGCTTCCATCGGGATGTATCTGGTCTGCAAGGCGATTCATGAACAGTCGAATCTGCGGGTTATTATGACGGGCGAAATCTCGGATGAGATCTTCGGTTATAAGTATACGGATTTCGCGCCGAGCGCGGAGGAGTTTCAGAGGGAGGCGGAAAAAAGAATCCGGGAGATTCATATGTACGATGTGCTGCGGGCGGATCGGTGTATCAGTGTGAATTCCCTGGAGGCCCGGGTTCCCTTCGGCGATCTGGAATTTGTGGACTACTGCATGGCGATCGATCCGGAGAAAAAGCTGAACCGGTACGGAATCGGGAAGTATCTTCTCCGTCATGCCTTTGAGAAGGACGGTTTGATACCGGAGAGTATTTTGTGGCGGGAAAAGGCGGCGTTTTCCGACGCGGTGGGGCATTCGCTGAAGGATGATCTGGCCGGGTTCGCGGAAGGGCAGTATACGGACAGCGAGTTTGCGGAGGGCGTGAAGAAATACGATCATGCCAGGCCGTTTACGAAGGAATCCCTTTTATACCGGGATATTTTTGAAAAGTATTACCCCGGCCAGTCCCGGATGGTGGTCGATTTCTGGATGCCGAACAGGAGTTGGGAGGGGTGCGACGTCACAGATCCTTCCGCCCGGGTGCTTTCGAATTACGGGGACAGCGGGAAGTAAAGGGAAAGCAGAGGAGAAAAACGGAAAAACCTGAAAATGAAAAAGTAACGCAGGAAAAACAATGAACCAACCCCTAATAGCCCAAAAGCTAAAAAAGCGAAAACTCGAAATCAAAAATTCTTCTTGACAAGAACCGTATTTTAGAGTAAGATAAAAAACCGTAAAGGCAATGGCGTCTTGGAGATTTCTCCGGGACGCTTTTTCTTTTTTCGGGAGCAAGCCACGGAAACCGCAGGGAAGCGGCAGGGCAAAGAAGCGGCAGCAGATTGCGGCACGGCGCCGGTCGGCGTCAGGTATCAAAGCAGCGGTTAACCTGCCACAGGATAGCCGATTTATAGAAAAGCAGCCGGGCAGCTGCAGACCAGCCGGGCATCCGGGAAAGAACCTTTGCAGATCACCGCGGGCTTTCGGGAACGGTTCCAGAACCGCAGGTATCAGTCAGGAGAGGAGAGAGGATTATGGAAAAACAAAATGTACCTGAGATTTTCGGCTCTATGGTATTTGACGACAGGGTTATGAAATCCCGTCTTCCGGCGGATGTGTATCATTCTCTTCGGAAAACCATCGACGAGAATGTAAAGCTGGGTGAGGATGTGGCGGAAGCGGTCGCGTCCGTGATGCGGGATTGGGCCGTCGAGAGGGGAGCAACGCACTTTACCCATTGGTTCCAGCCGCTTACCGGCGTAACGGCGGAAAAGCATGACAGCTTTATCACACCCTCGCCGGACGGCGGCGTGATGATGGAGTTTTCCGGGAAGGAGCTGATCAAGGGAGAACCGGACGCCTCTTCATTCCCTTCCGGGGGACTGCGGGCGACATTCGAGGCGAGAGGCTATACGGCCTGGGATCCGACCTCTTATGCCTTCATCAAGGATCATACCCTCTGTATCCCGACCGCCTTCTGTTCCTACTCGGGAGACGCCCTGGATAAGAAGACGCCGCTGTTGCGCTCCATGCAGGCCCTGAACCGTCAGGCCAAGAGGATTCTGGCCCTCTTCGGGAAGGAAGTAAAGTATGTGAGAACCAGCGTAGGACCGGAGCAGGAATACTTCCTGATCGATAAGGAGATGTTTGAGAAGAGGCCGGATCTCGTCTATACGGGAAGGACGCTGTTCGGGGCGATGCCGCCCAAGGGCCAGGAGCTGGACGATCATTATTTCGGCGTGATCAAGCCGAGGGTAACGGCCTTTATGGAGGATTTGAACAGTGAGCTCTGGAAGCTGGGAATCCTTGCCAAGACGGAGCATAACGAGGTGGCTCCCGCCCAGCATGAGCTGGCGCCGATTTTCTCTACGACGAATGTGGCGACGGACAACAATCAGCTGGTGATGGAGATCATGCAGAAGGTGGCGAGGAAGCACGGCATGGTATGTCTCCTGCATGAAAAGCCCTTTGCCGGAGTGAACGGTTCCGGCAAGCACAATAACTGGTCCATGGCGACGGACACGGGCGTGAACCTTCTGTCCCCGGGCGAAACCCCTTATGAGAACGCGCAGTTCCTTTTGTTCCTCTGCGCTGTGATCCAGGCGGTGGACGATTATCAGGATCTTCTCCGACTGTCCGTAGCGACCGCCGGAAACGATCACAGGCTCGGAGCGAATGAGGCTCCTCCCGCGATTATCTCGGTCTTCCTGGGGGATGAGTTGACGGGAATCCTGGACGCGATCAAGAACGATACCCCCTATCAGGGGAAGGAGAAGGTCGTCATGAAACTGGGAGTGCATTCGCTGCCCCGGTTTTCGCGGGATACGACCGATCGAAATCGTACCTCACCCTTCGCCTTTACGGGAAACAAGTTTGAGTTCCGTTCCCTGGGCTCCTCGAACAGTATCGCCTGCTGCAATATCATGTTGAACGCGGCGGTGGCGGAGAGCCTGAAGCAGTACGCCGACCGGCTGGAGAAGGCGGAAGACTTTGAAAAGACTCTCCATGAGCTGATTCGGGAGACGATTCAGAAGCATGAGAGGATCATCTTTAATGGGAACGGATACGGCGAGGAGTGGATTGAAGAGGCCACGAAGGTACGGGGACTTTCCAATCTCAGGACGACGGCGGATGCCATGCCACACCTGCTGGATCCGAAGAATATGGAGATGTTGATGGCCCACAAGGTATTTACGGAGTCGGAGCTGCATTCCCGTTGCGAGATTATGCTGGAGAACTACTGCAAGACCGTCAATATCGAGGGGCATACCATGGTGGATATGGTGCGGAAAAATTATCTGCCCGCCATCGAGGGCTATCTTTACAGCCTGGCGAAGGCGACCTCGCTGATGCGGTCGGTGAGCGACCGGGTAAAGTGCAATTATGAGGTTTCCACGATGGAAAGACTTTCGGAGCTGACGGACGCGATTCTGGAGCGGACGGAAATTCTGGAGGCGGCGCTGGCGGAGTTGAAGGGTTATAGCGATATTATGGAGACCTCGGCGGCGATCCGGGACGACGTCCTTCCGAAGATGGAGGAGCTGCGGAAATACGTGGACGAGGCGGAGATGCTGACAAGCGAGAAATGTTGGCCTTTCCCCAGCTATGGTAAGCTGCTGTTCAGCGTATATTAAAAATTGGGGAAAGTTCGGCTACTGCAGCCGGGACGCAGCAGCTGTTCAGTGTGTACTAAAAAATTGGTAAATTTGATGATTCCCGGAATGTAGTGATTTTCAAAAAAAGACAATAAAACCGAAATGGTCATCCCACAAAGGCGTGGAGCACTTGCTGGGGTGGCCGTTTTTTTGGGAGGTAAGATTATGACTGAGGAGATTATGAAAGTTTTGGACGGTGAAGTATTTGCGGTGTGGTTTTTGATCGGAGCCGCGTTGGTTTTCTGGATGCAGGCGGGCTTCGCCATGTGCGAGGCGGGCTTCACCAGGGCGAAGAACGCCGGTAACATTATCATGAAGAACCTGATGGATTTCTGTATCGGCACGGTGATGTGGTTTATCTGCGGCGCTTCGCTGATGCTGGGGGAAAATATTCTGAACGGGTTCGCGGGAGGCTTCAGCTTCGACGTATTTACGAATTACGAGAATTTTAATTACTCCGCCTTTGTATTCAATTTGGTGTTCTGCGCCACCACCGCGACGATTGTGTCCGGTTCCATGGCGGAGAGGACGAAGTTCTCCAGTTATTGTATTTACTCGGCGGTGATTTCGGCGGTGATCTACCCGATCGAGGCGCACTGGACCTGGGGCGGCGGCTTCCTGGCGCAGTGGGGCTTCCACGATTACGCGGGCTCCAACTGTATCCATATGGTAGGCGGTATCTGCGCCTTTATCGGAGCCTGGATGCTGGGGCCCAGAATCGGTAAGTTTGTGAAGGATTCCAAGGGCAAGGTGACGAAGGTCAACGCTTTCCCCGGACATAATCTGGTGATCGCGGCTTTGGGCGTGTTCATTCTCTGGCTGGGCTGGTACGGCTTTAACGGGGCGGCGGCTACCGACGTCCCGACGCTGGGTTCGGTCTTCCTGACCACGACGGTTGCGCCCGCTGTGGCGACGGTGGTATGTATGCTCTTTACCTGGATGAAGTACGGGAAACCGGACGTCTCTATGTGCCTGAACGCTTCTCTGGCCGGGCTGGTCGCCATTACGGCGCCCTGCGACGTGACGGACTGTGCGGGAGCGGCGGTCATCGGCGCGGTATCCGGTCTGCTGGTGGTATTCGGCGTCTGGTTCAACGACCACGTGGCCCACGTGGATGATCCCGTGGGAGCGGTAGCAGTACATATGCTGAACGGAATCTGGGGAACCATTGCGGTAGGACTTTTCGCTACCAGTACGGCACCCGGTTTCGCCTCGGCGGGAATTACCGAGGGACTGTTTTACGGCGGCGGACTGCTGCAGCTCGGGAAGCAGCTGGGAGGAATGCTTGTCACGGCGGCCTGGACGGTAGTTACCATTTTGATCGCCTTTACGATCATCAAGAAAACGGTGGGACTGCGGGTAACGGAGGAAGAGGAGATCGCGGGTCTGGATTCCACGGAGCATGGACTTCCTTCCGCCTACGCCGGATTCTCGATTATGGATATCTCCAATACCATGACGATGGACGTCAACGAAAATACCAATCTGGGAACGGACAGCTACGAGGAGGCCTCCGAGGCGAAGAGAAAGGCGGCCGTACCGGTAATCCGGGAGGATGGGGCTGCAGCGGCGGTGATCCCCGAGATAAACTCGGGTATCTCTAAGGTCGTCATCATCGCGAAGCTTTCCCGGTACGACGCGCTGCGCAAGGCGATGAATGATCTGGGCGTGACCGGGATGACCGTGACTCAGGTCATGGGCTGCGGGATCCAGAAGGGAGCCGGAGAGCGGTATCGCGGCGTTGAGATCGACGCGACGCTTCTGCCGAAGGTAAAGCTGGAGGTTGTGGTGAGCGCCATCCCGGTGGATGATGTGGTCGAGACCGCGAAGCGGGTTCTGTATACAGGGCACATTGGCGACGGTAAGATCTTCGTATATCCGGTCAGCCGGGTGGTCAAGGTTCGAACCGGCGAGGAGAACTTTGCGGCGCTGCAGGATGTGGAGTAGACGATAGCTTGGAAATAATAGACTCCACCCTTCGCGGCATTCGATTTTGCGGGAATAGCGGGCGGGCAAGGCTTAAAAAAGCGTTGTCTGCCTGCTGTTTTGCGGCGGGTGGAGTATTGCTGCAATTCCGGAGAATGGCGGGCGTCCTTCCGAAACGCGCCAACGGGAATTTTGTGCGGAAGGAATTTGTCTTGACAGAGAAGAAGGGGCGTTCTTTTCGGAACGCCATAAGGGGGCTTTTGGTCGGGAGAAAGGCTTGTCCTGGGCAGGAAGAACACAGGACTTGGGGAGGATTGCAGGAGCGACGGAAAGGAACGGAACGATGACGGAAAATCTGGATTGGGAAGCGGATAAATTGCATGAGGAGTGCGGTGTTTTCGGGGTATATGCTCCCGCGGGGGAGCAGGTGGCGCAGGAAATTTATTGCGGCCTGGTCGCGCTCCAGCATCGGGGACAGGAGGCGGCGGGAATTTCCGTCTCGGATACAAAAGGGGCGAAGGGCAATCTGGCGACCAAAAAGGGAATGGGACTGGTGAGCGAGGTGTTTACGGAGGAGGATCTGGAGGGCCTGAAAGGGAATATCGGCGTGGGTCATGTGCGCTATTCCACGACGGGAGGGAGCCGTCCGGAAAACGCTCAGCCCATCGCCATGAACTATATTAAGGGAAGCCTGGCCCTGGTTCATAACGGGAACCTGGTGAACGCCGAGGAGCTGAAGGAGGCGCAGATGTACCGGGGGCAGGCTCATTACACTTCCTCGGATTCCGAGGTGCTGGCCTATGAGATCGTCAGCGAGAGAGTGCGGACGGCTTCCATCGAGGAGGCGGTAAAGCGGGCCTCGGCCCGGATTCAGGGCGGCTACGCCTGCCTGGTGATGAGCCCGAGAAAGCTGATCGGAGTAAGGGATCCCAACGGGATCAAGCCTCTTGTCCTGGGGCAAAAGGGAGCTTCTTATCTTCTGGCCTCCGAGAGCGCGGCCATAAAATCCGCAGGCGGAAACCTTCTGCGGGATGTTGAGCCAGGCGAAATAGTTGTAATTACGGAAAACGGGATCCGAAGCGAAAGGATAGCGGAAAAGAAAAAGACGGCCCACTGTGTGTTTGAGTATATTTATTTTGCCAGAATCGATTCGGTTCTGGACGGGATCGGAGTACATGAAGCCAGAATGCGGGCTGGGCAGGCATTGGCGAGAGACCGGAGGGTGGAGGCGGATCTGGTGGCCGGAGTTCCGGATTCCGGGCTCGCCGCCGCGGAGGGCTATGCCCGGGAATCGGGGATTCCCTTTGCCCTGGCCTTTCATAAAAACAGTTATGTCGGCAGAAGCTTTATCAAGCCTACGGATGAAGAGCGAAGCACGGCGGTTCAAAGAAAGCTCAGCGTGCTGGAGGATGTGGTGAGAGGAAAGAGAGTCGTTCTGATCGACGATTCCATCGTCCGGGGGACGACCATGCGCCAGATTGTGGAGATGCTGCGGGAAGCGGGGGCCTTAGCGGTACATGTGCGGGTCAGCTCCCCTCCCTTCCTGTATCCCTGCTATTACGGGACGGACGTGCCTTCCTCCCGGCAGCTCATCGCCTCGGAGCACTCCACGGAAGAAGTCCGGAAAAGAATCGGGGCGGATTCCCTCGGATATTTAAAGTTGGAGGATCTGAAGACCATGGCGGGGGACCTTCCCCTCTGCGCGGCCTGCTTTGACCGGAATTATCCGGTGTGAGTTTTTGCCATAAGCTTTTTCTACGAAAAAACGCTTGCCGATACATATGGGCTCGGAAGACCCGGGTGGAATGAAAATTTTCTTGACAGCCCCTTCGACAGGAAGTATAATTCATAATGTCAATGGGGACGAATTGGGGCAGTTTTGTGACATATTCGCTGGAAGCAACGGCGCTTCGGGTTTTGATACCGGATGCGCCCTTTTTTATTCTTCAAGAGGAAACTTCATTGTAACAGGGGAAGAATACGAAGCACTCTTCCAAGCGTCACGTGGAACATTTTTGATAAAGCTGCCAAATAGCCTGGTGGGTGCTTTGCCACCATAAAAGAAAAGGAAAGGCTTGGGTTCATTTATGACAGACAGGTTAGAACGGATACGGGAAAAAGGGCTTTACCGCCCGGAATTTGAACATGATAACTGCGGAATCGGGGCGATCATCGATGTGGAGGGTCGGGCCAGCCACAAGCTGGTCAGCGATTCCCTTTCGATTGTGGAAAACCTGGAGCACAGGGCGGGCAAGGACGCGGAGGGGAAGACCGGGGACGGCGTAGGAATCCTGACCCAGATACCTCATCGCTTTTTTGAGAGGAAGCTGCGGGAGCAGGGCGTTACCCTGCCCGGGGCGAGGCAGTACGGCGTGGGGATGTTTTTCTTTCCGACGGACGACCTTGCTATGCGGCAGTCAAAGTCCATGTTCGAGATCATTGCCCGGAAGGCCGGTCTGAAGCTTCTGGCCTGGAGAAAGGTGGATTCCAACCCGGATGTCCTGGGGAGCAAGGCCAGGGAGTGTATGCCGAACATTTATCAGGCCTTTCTGGAGAGACCGTCGGAGGCGAAGGAGGACATCGACTTTGACCGGATGCTTTATATCGTCCGGAGAGAGTTCGAGCAGAGCAATGTGAATACCTATGTGCCGTCTCTGTCCTGCCGGACGATCGTCTATAAGGGGATGTTTCTGGTAGGGCAGCTGCGCACTTTCTTTACAGATCTGGAGGATCCGGATTACGAGTCCGCCATCGCCATGGTGCACTCCCGCTTTTCCACCAACACGACTCCCAGCTGGAACCGGGCCCATCCCAACCGCCTGATTGTACATAACGGGGAGATCAATACCATAAAGGGAAACGCGGACAAGATGCTGGCCAGGGAGGAGACCATGCATACCGGTCTCTTCTCCGAGGAGGATATGACGAAGGTTCTTCCGGTGATTTCCCAGAGCGGATCGGATTCCGCCATGCTGGATAATACGCTGGAATTTCTGGTGATGAGCGGGTTGGAGCTGCCGCTTGCGGCGACGATCATGATCCCGGAGCCCTGGGCGCACAATGAGACTCTTTCCCGGGAAGAGCGGGACTTTTATCAGTATTACGCGACCATGATGGAGCCATGGGACGGGCCGGCGTCCATCCTGTTTTCGGACGGCGACGTCATGGGGGCGATTTTGGATCGGAACGGCCTGCGTCCCTCCCGGTATTATGTGATGGACGACGGGAGGCTGATTCTTTCGTCGGAGGTAGGGGTTCTCCCTCTGGACGAGAGTCATGTCGTCATGAAGGAGAGGCTGCATCCTGGCAAGCTTCTTTTAGTGGATACGAAGCAGAAGAGGATTCTTTACGATGAGGAGATCAAGGAAAAGTACGCCCTGAGCAAGCCCTACGGGGAGTGGCTTGACAGCAGGCTTGTGCACCTTTCGGATCTGAAGATTCCCAACAAGAAGGTGCCTTTCTTGAATCCGGAGCAGCGCAAAAAGCTTCAGAAGGCCTTCGGTTATACCTGGGAGAATTATCATGACGGGATTCTGCCCATGGCGTTAAACGGAAACGAAGCCATCGGCTCCATGGGAGTAGATACTCCCATCGCCGCGCTTTCGGAGGAGTATCAGCCGTTATTCTATTATTTCAAGCAGCTTTTCGCCCAGGTGACGAACCCGCCCATCGACGCACAGCGGGAGGAGATCGTAACCTCCCGGACGGTCTATGTGGGAAAGAACGGAAACCTTCTGGAGGAGAGGCCGGAAAACTGTCAGGTGCTCCAGATCAACAATCCCATCCTGACGGATCTGGATCTTTTGAAAATCGAAAACATGAAGAAGGAGGGCTTCCAGGTCGCCCGGGTGTCGATCCTGTCCTATAAGAGCACGCCGATGAAGCGGGTGCTGAACCGTCTGTTCGTGGAGGTGGATAAGGCCTATAAGGAGGGTGCCAATATCCTGATTCTCTCCGACCGGGGCGTGGATGAAAACCATGTGGCGATTCCCTCCCTGCTGGCGGTTGCAGCGGTGCATAAGCATCTGGTTGAGACGAAGAAGTGTACGGCCATGTCCCTGATTCTGGAGTCCGGGGAACCCAGGGAGGTGCATCATTTCGCCACTCTCTTAGGCTACGGCGCTTCGGCGGTCAATCCTTACCTGGCTCACGCGACCATCGCCCAGCTGGTGGAGGAGGAGCTGCTGGATAAGGACTATTACGCCGCAGTGGAGGATTACGACAACGCGGCTCTGGCCGGAATTGTGAAGATTGCGTCCAAGATGGGAATTTCGACCATTCAATCCTATCAGGGCAGCAAGATTTTTGAGGCGATCGGAATCTCGGAGGAAGTGATCGGAGAGTACTTCCCCGGCACGGTCAGCCGGGTCGGCGGGATTACCCTGGAGGATATCGGGAGGGCTGCGGACAAACAGCACAGCAGGGCCTTTGATCCCCTGGGACTGGCGACGGATCTGGAGCTCACCGCTATGGGAAGGCATAAGGAGAGGAGCCAGGGGGAAAAGCACCGCTACAATCCCCGGACGATTCATATGCTCCAGCAGGCGACGAGAGAGGGAGATTACGATAAGTTTCAGGAGTATACAAGGCTGGTGGATGCGGAGAGCACGGGATATCTGCGGAGCCTTTTGGAGTTCAATTTTCCGGAAACCGGGGTTCCGCTCTCTGAGGTGGAGAGCGAGGAGTCGATTGTAACCCGGTTTAAGACCGGGGCCATGTCCTACGGCTCCATCTCGGAGGAGGCGCACCAGACTCTGGCGATCGCCATGAATCATCTCCACGGGAAGTCCAACAGCGGCGAGGGCGGGGAGAGCGACGAGAGGCTGGAGTCCGCCGGAACCCGGAACGACAGAAGCTCCGCGATCAAGCAGGTGGCCAGCGGAAGGTTTGGCGTTACCAGCCGCTATCTGGTCAGCGCGAAGGAGATTCAGATCAAGATGGCGCAGGGAGCGAAGCCGGGGGAGGGAGGGCATCTGCCGGGCCGGAAGGTCTACCCCTGGATTGCGAAAACCAGACACTCCACCCCGGGCGTCAGCCTGATTTCGCCGCCGCCACACCATGATATTTATTCCATCGAGGATTTGGCCCAGCTGATCTATGACCTGAAGAACGCGAACAAGGACGCGCGGATCTCGGTAAAGCTGGTATCGGAGGCGGGAGTCGGAACGGTGGCTGCGGGCGTGGCAAAGGCGGGGGCCGGTGTGATTCTGGTGTCCGGGTATGACGGCGGAACCGGAGCGGCACCTCTCTCGTCCATCCATAACGCGGGTCTGCCCTGGGAGCTGGGGCTGGCGGAGACCCATCAGACCCTGCTGGCGAACGGCCTGCGCAGCCAGGTGGTCATCGAGACGGACGGAAAGCTGATGAGCGGAAGGGATGTGGCGATCGCCGCAATTTTAGGAGCGGAGGAATTCGGCTTTGCGACGGCTCCTCTGATTACTATGGGCTGCGTCATGATGCGGGTGTGTCAGTCCGACACCTGTCCCATGGGCGTGGCGACCCAGAATCCGGAGCTGCGGAAGCGCTTTTCCGGAAAGCCGGAGTATGTGGAAAACTTTATGCTTTTTGTGGCAAGGCAGCTGCGGGAGATTATGAGCCGTCTGGGCGTCCGTACCGTGTCGGAGCTGGTCGGCAGGACGGGTCTTCTGAAAAAGCGGGAGAACCTGTCGGAGCGGGAGAGGAAGATCGACCTGTCGAGGATTTTGCTGGATCCGCCGACCCCCTCGAATGTCACCTTCCAGCCGGAATGTTTATTTGATTTCAAGCTGCAGAATACGAAGGACGAGAGCGTTCTTTTGAAGTCGAGGGCGATCCGAAAAGCCCTGGAGACCGGGGAAAGGGCGGAGGCGAAGGTTCGTCTGCAGAGCACCGACAGAACCTTCGGGACGCTTCTGGGAGCGGAGCTGACCAGAAGACACCCGGAGGGGCTTGCGGAGGACACGATAACCGTAAGCTGTACCGGCTCCGGCGGCCAGAGCTTCGGCGCGTTTCTTCCGGCCGGACTGACCCTGAGGCTTTCGGGCGACAGCAACGATTATTTCGGGAAGGGGCTGTCCGGCGGCAAGCTGATTATCGCTACGCCCCCGGAGGCGAAGTATGAGCCCGGCGAGAATATTATCATAGGGAATGTGGCTCTCTATGGGGCGACGTCGGGGCGGGCTTACATCGCCGGTATGGCGGGGGAGAGATTCGCCGTCCGGAATTCCGGAGCGGTAGCGGTTGTGGAAGGAGTCGGCGAGCACGGCTGCGAATATATGACAGGGGGAACCGTCGTGGTGCTCGGCGAGACGGGAAAGAATTTCGCGGCTGGAATGAGCGGCGGCGTGGCCTACGTCCTGGACGAAAAGAACAGGCTGTATAAAAATCTGAACAAGCAGCTGGTCAGCATGGAGAATGTGGAGCATAAGGGCGATCAGGAGGAGCTCCGGAAGCTGATCCGGGAACATGCGGAATGCACCGGTTCGAAGAGGGCGAAAATGATTCTGGAGCATTTTGAAAGCTATATTCCGCTCTTTAAGAAGATTATACCGGAGGACTATAAGGAGATGCTGCGGCTGATCGCAAAGAGCGAGGAGAGGGGTGCCGGGCCGGAGACGGCGAGGATCGAGGCGTTCCGGGCCTTCGTTGGAGGGGAAAGCTGATGGGAAAGACGACGGGTTTTTTGGAGTATGAGAGGAAAGAAGGCAGGGTTCGGGAGGAAGCGGAACGGGTAAGGGATTTCCGGGAGTTCCACGAAAGTCTTCCTTTTTCGGAGCAGCAGAAGCAGGCGGCGAGATGTATGGACTGCGGAATCCCCTTCTGTCAGGCCGGGATCCTGATTTCCGGCATGGTCTCGGGATGTCCGCTCCATAATCTGATACCGGAAATCAATGATCTGGTCTACTGCGGCAGGATGGCGCAGGCCTATCGCAGGCTTTCCGTTACCCACAGCTTTCCGGAGTTTACCAGCCGGGTCTGTCCCGCGCTCTGCGAGGCGGCCTGCACCTGCGGGGTGCACGATGCGCCGGTCGCCGCAAAGGAAAACGAGAGGGCGGTTATCGAATATGCCTTTGAGCACGGTCTGGTGAAGGAGGAGACGCCCGCGGTGCGAACCGGAAAGCGGGTAGCGGTTGTGGGCAGCGGCCCGGCGGGACTGGCGGCGGCGCAGCTCCTGAACCGAAGAGGACATGAGGTTACGGTTTACGAGAGAAGGGATAGGGTCGGAGGGCTGCTCCGATACGGGATTCCGAACATGAAGCTGGAGAAATCGCTGATCGACCGGAGAATCCGGCTGATGGAGGAGGCTGGAGTCCGTTTTATCGTGAACGCGGATATCGGCAGGGATATTCCGGCCTCCGAGCTGAAGAAAGAATATGACAGCGTGATTCTGGCCTGCGGCGCTTCGAATCCCCGGGATATCAGTGTCCCGGGACGGGATGCCAAGGGAATCCGGTTCGCCGTGGACTTTTTGTCCGAGGTGACGAAGAGGCTGCTTGACAGCGGATTTGACGCGGTTCCCGACGAGCTGGTAAAGGATAAGGATGTCATCGTGATCGGCGGCGGAGATACGGGAAACGACTGCGTGGGAACCTGTATCCGGCTGGGGGCGAAGAACGTCACTCAGCTGGAAATGATGCCGGAGCCGCCCGCCGGGAGGCTTTCCTCCAACCCCTGGCCCGAATGGCCCAGAGTTTTAAAGACGGACTACGGCCAGGAGGAGGCCGCCTGGAAATTTGGCAGAGATCCGCGGGTCTATCAGACGACGGTAAAGGAGTTCGGGAAGGATAAGAAGGGGAATCTGAAGGAAGCGGTATTGGTTTCGCTGACGCCGCAGCGGGACGAGAAGACCGGCAGGACGAACATGGTTCCGGTTGAAGGGTCGGAGCGCCGGGTTCCCGCGGATCTAGTTCTGATTGCGGCGGGCTTTCTGGGAAGCGAGGCCTATGTGACGGAGGCCTTCGGCGTCGAGACGGACGGCCGGACAAACGTAAAGACCGCCTCCGGGAGGTATGCCGCCTCCGCCGCCGGTATCTATGCGGCCGGCGATATGCGCCGGGGCCAGTCCCTGGTGGTCTGGGCGATTGCGGAGGGCCGCGGCGTGGCGAAAGAGGTGGACGAGTCCCTGATGGGGTATACGAATTTATAAGGAGGAATCAGCATGGCAAGGGTAAACGAGAATTACGATAAGCTTCCGGGGAGTTACCTTTTCTCGACGATCAGGAGTAAGGTCGAGGAATATTCGTCGGCTCACCCGGAGGCGGATGTCATCCGTCTGGGCATCGGGGATGTGACGCAGCCCCTTGCGCCCGCCGTGGTCGAGGCACTGCATTCGGCGGTGGACGAGATGGGGAGGGCGGAGACCTTCCGGGGCTACGCGCCGGATCTGGGCTATGAGTTTCTGCGGAAGGTAATCTCCGAGAAGGATTACAGGGAGCGGGGCTGCGATATCTCGCCGGAGGAAATCTTTGTCTCGGACGGGGCGAAATGCGACTGCGGGAATATCCAGGAAATCTTCGGGCTCGAGAACCGGATCGCCGTCTGCGACCCGGTTTATCCGGTGTATGTGGACTCCAACGTGATGGCGGGGAGAACCGGGGACTACGATCCGGCGGCGGAGCGCTTCGGGAAGGTAATCTATATGCCCTGCAGGTCGGAGAACGGCTTTGTCCCGGAGCTTCCGGCTGAGGTTCCGGATTTGATTTATCTCTGCTTTCCCAACAATCCGACCGGGGCGGTAATGACGAAGGAACAACTGCAGGAATGGGTGGACTATGCGAACCGGCATGATTCCGTTATTCTTTACGACGCCGCTTACGAGGCTTATATTTCCCAGCCGGAGATACCTCACAGTATTTACGAATGCGACGGGGCGAAGAGCTGCGCCATAGAGTTCCGCTCCTTTTCCAAAACCGCCGGGTTTACCGGACTGCGGCTGGGCTTTACCGTGATCCCGAGAGAGCTGGAGACGGGCGGCAGGAAACTTTGGCCCCTCTGGGCGAGGCGGCACGGGACAAAGTACAACGGCGCTCCCTATATCGTACAGAGAGCCGGGGAGGCGGTCTATACCGAGGCGGGACAGCGGCAGATTCGGGAGCAGATCGCTTATTACCGGGAGAACGCCGGGATCATATATACGGGCTTAAAGGAAGCGGGATATCAGGTTTCCGGAGGCGTCAACGCGCCCTATATCTGGCTGAGGACGCCGAAGGGGATGACCAGCTGGGAGTTTTTTGACTATCTGCTGTCGGAGGCGGGGGTCGTTGGCACGCCGGGCTCCGGGTTCGGACCCAGCGGGGAGCATTATTTCCGGCTGACCGCCTTCGGGAGCCGGGAGAACACGGCGCGGGCGATGGAGCGGATCCGGAGGCTTTGATTTCCGGCTGACCGCCTTCGGGAGCCGAAAAGCGCGGATTGCGGGGCAGAAGGCGGAAACAGAGGAGGGATTCGGAGAGAATGACGGGAACAGATAAAAACAGACGGGAGGGCGTTATGACAAAGTATGTATTTGTGACAGGAGGCGTTGTCTCCGGCCTTGGGAAAGGAATTACGGCGGCTTCGCTGGGAAGGCTGTTGAAGGCGAGAGGCCTGAAGGTGGCGGCGCAGAAGCTGGATCCCTATATCAATGTGGATCCCGGGACGATGAGCCCCTATCAGCACGGCGAGGTTTACGTCACTGAGGACGGGGCGGAAACGGATCTGGATCTGGGACACTACGAGCGGTTCATCGACGAGGATCTGAACCAGTACTCCAATCTGACCTCCGGCAAGGTCTACTGGAATGTGCTGAACAAGGAAAGGCGAGGCGAGTATCTGGGCTCCACGGTGCAGGTGATTCCCCATATCACCAACGAGATCAAGGACTTTGTCTATCGGGTGGGCCGAAAAACGGACGCCGACGTCGTGATCACGGAGATCGGCGGAACCATCGGCGATATCGAGTCCCAGCCCTTTCTGGAGGCAGTGCGCCAGATTTCACTGGAGATCGGAAAGGAAAACAGTCTCTTTATCCATGTGACGCTGGTGCCGTACCTGCAGGGCTCCAACGAGCATAAGTCCAAGCCCACCCAGCATTCCGTGAAGGAGCTGCAGGGGATGGGGATCACGCCGGATATCATTGTGCTTCGCTGCGACGAGCCCCTGGAGGAGAGCATCTTCCGGAAAATCTCCCTGTTCTGCAATGTGAAGGAGGACTGCGTCATCGAAAACCGGACGCTGGAGAGCTTATATGAGGCGCCTTTGATGCTGGAGAAATCCGGCTTCTCCGAGGTGGTCTGCCGGGAGCTGGGGCTTCAGACCCCCAAGCCGGATCTGAGCGAATGGCGGCAGCTGGTCAGCAATATCAAAAACCGGGATAAGGAAGTAAAGATTGCCCTTGTTGGAAAGTATGTACAGCTTCACGACGCTTATCTCTCCGTGGCGGAGGCTTTGTATCACGCGGGCTTTGCGTTAAACGCCCATGTAAAAATCGAATGGATCGACTCCGAGGAGCTGAACCGGGAGAATTATCGGGAAAGGCTGAAGGAGGCAGGCGGTATCATCGTGCCGGGAGGCTTCGGCGACCGGGGCGTGGAGGGGATGATTCTGGCGGCGGAGTATGCCAGAAGCGGGAAAGTTCCCTATTTCGGCATCTGCCTGGGTATGCAGATCGCTGTGATCGAATTCGCCCGGAATGCGGCGGGGATCCAGGACGCCTGCTCCGGAGAATTTCAGGAGGCGTCGGAGCATAAGGTGATCGACTTTATGCCGGGGCAGTCCGAGGAGATCGATAAGGGAGGCACGCTGCGGCTGGGAAGCTATCCCTGTCATATTGTGCCGGGGACGCTGATGGAAAAATGCTACGGCAGCGCGGTGATCAGCGAGAGGCACCGTCACCGTTACGAGTTCAACAACGATTACCGGGAGGCTCTTACGGCGGCCGGGCTGACCCTGTCGGGGCTTTCGCCGGATAACCGGCTGGTGGAGACGGTGGAGCTGCAAGGTCATCCGTTTTATCTGGGCGTACAGTATCATCCGGAATTCAAATCCAGGCCCAACCGGCCCCATCCGCTTTTCCGGGGCTTTGTGGAGGCGGCTCTGCAGTGTCGGGCTCTTTCTGAGGGAGCAGAGGAGCGCTGACGATGCGAACGAGCAGATGAAGCAGAGAGGGGCTGCACCGTCGGCAGGCTGATCGAATCAGGAGTGGAGAAGCCTGCGTGACAGGTCGGATCATGCGTCGCCGGGCCAGTTAAGACAGGCTGCGCAGCTGTGCGGGTCTGCGGCGGATTGACTGACGACATGCAGCAGAAAGGAAGGAGTAGCAAACCTATGGAATATTCAGTGGACGAGGTCATGAAGTTTATCGAGGAGGAGGACGTGAAGTTTATCCGTCTGGCCTTTCGGGATGCCTACGGGGTACAGAAAAATATTTCCGTGATGCCAGGGGAGATCAAGAAGGCCTTCCGGGACGGCATTCCCATCAACGCCCGGGCGATTGCAGGATTTGAGGATTGTCCTTACGCGTCGCTCTATCTGAAGCCGGATCCGGATACCATGGCGATTCTTCCCTGGCGGCCGGACAGCGGAAGGGTTCTTCGGATGTTCTGTAACGTCTTCACGCCGGGGGAGGAAGAGTACATAGCGGATACCAGGGCGATTCTGCAGAAGGCCATCGCCAGGGCGCAGGCCGCGGGAATCGAATTCCGCTTCGGCACGGAGACCGAGTTCTATCTTTTTACGACGGACGACGAGGGGCGGCCCACCCGAATCCCTTACGACTCCGCCGGGTACATGGATATCGCCCCCGCGGATAAGTGCGAAAACATCCGGCGGGAAATCTGCCTTACGATCGAGCGGATGGGGCTGGTGCCCGAGCGATCCCATCATGAGCGTGGCCCCGGGCAGAACGAAATCGATTTCCATTACGCCAAGCCCTTAAAGGCGGCGGATCAGATGACTACGTTTAAGATGGTGGTAAGCACGGTAGCCAGCCGCTACGGGCTGGTGGCGGACTTTTCGCCCATGCCGCTTCCGGAGAGCCCCGGAAACGGTTATCATATCAATATTTACGCAGTAGACCGGGAGGGAAACAATGTGGCCCGGTATGCCGCCGCCGGTATTCTGGAGAAAATCCGGGACTTTACCATCTTTCTGAATCCCACGGACGCCTCCTATTCCAGGCTGGGCAACAGCAACGCCCCGGATCGGGTAAAGTGGTCGGGAGCGGGAGAGCCCGAGCTGATGTGCATCGAGTCCTACAAGGGAGGAACCCGCGTGGAGCTGCGTTCCCCGGACGCGTCCAGCAATCCTTATCTTGTGTACGCGCTTTTGATCCACGCGGGGCTTTACGGAATTGAGAGAAAGCTGTCGCTTCCGGAGGAGATGGCCGAGAGCGGGGAGCTGCTTCCGGGATCCCGGAAGGAGGCGGGCGGACTGGCGAAGAAGAGCGAATTTGTCAGGGAAATCATCCCGGAGGGGATCATCAGGGAATATACGAAGCTGGGATAGGGGGAAGCTTATGCCAAGAGGGGACGACACACAACACTCCATATTGATCGTATCTGCCTCCGGACAGTTTGACGCACTGGTAAGGAAATCCCTGAAAAACGCGATAACGATAGATTTCCGGAAAAGCGTGGCTCTTGCCAGGCGGTGTCTTCTGGAACGCTTTTATGATCTTGTGATCATCAACGGGCCGCTGCCGGATGAATCCGGGGAGGAATATGCTCTGGATGTGGCGGAAAAATGTAACGCCTCCGTTCTGCTTGTCATGCCCCAGGAGGTGTGCGGGGAGGTTCTGGAGCACGTGACCGATCATGGAATCCTGGCCATCCCCAAGCCCTTTCCCAAGGGAACCCTGGATCGGGCCATCCGGTTCCTGATGGCGGAGCAGAGCAGGATCCATCGGCTGGAGGGGAGGCTGGCCGCGGCGCAGGAAAAGCTGGATGAGCTGCGGCTGGTGAGCAAGGCGAAGCTTCTGCTGGTGGAAAAGAAGCATATGACGGAAGAGGAGGCCCATCGGTTCATCGGGAAGCAGGCCATGGATCACGGCGTCTCCCGGGGGCGGATCGCGGAAAGGCTGCTGGAGGGTTACTTTTCACGGGGTGAGAAAATAGGGTATGGTAACCAGGGACTCTTATGAGT
>JAMPIG010000068.1 GCA_023662875.1 Roseburia sp.
GCGTCTACCACCTCGATCCCTTCCGTCACATAGCCGAAGCAGGCGTACTGTCCGTCCAGGAATGTACTGTCCTCATGTACGATAAAAAACTGGGAGCTGGCGCTGTCGTAAGCCTGCGCACGGGCCATGGAAATCGCCCCTCTGGTGTGAGAGAGCGCATTTGCCACCCCGTTTACGGCAAACTCGCCCTTAATCTTCTCGTTCGAGCCGCCCGTACCGTTCCCCAGCGGATCTCCTCCCTGAATCATAAATCCCGTTATGATACGATGAAAGGTCAGGCCGTCATAAAAGCCGTCCTCCGCAAGGTTCAAAAAATTTGCCACTGTGATCGGTGCCGCATCCGCCTCCAACTCCACCTTGATCGTCCCGTAATCCGCTACGGTGATCTCTACATGATGCTTCCCGGAAATCGTCTCCGCGGAAAAACCTGCTGTCGCCTCCGGGGCGCTTTCCCCGTCGGTTCCCGCCTCCTCTTCTTTTGCCCCGCACGCCGCAAGGCTCATCGCCAGAGCGGCTGCCAGAATCAGTCCCAGTATCTTTTTCATATGCTCCTCTTTTCCGCACTGCAATCTCTTTTTCTCTTCCGTTCTGCCGCATCGCATTTACGGTAAAACCCGGCGGCGGGCAGTGCCCCGTCACCGGGTTATTGTAGCAAATCCATTCTCTTTTTACAAGTCATAATCTTCGATTCACAAAATCTTCATACTCTCTTAGATTGTAAAGTCAAACCGGTTTCCCACGGGCGAATAGCCTTCCTCCTTCACCCGGCTCCAGTCGATCCCTTTGATCTTCTCGGACAGTTCTTCCACGGAAGATGCATACACTGTGGTACGCTTCACGCCGCCCTGCAGAAATCCTGCATCCTGCAGCTTTTCCTGCTCCGCCTTCTTCTTTGCGTCGGCCGCCTCTTCCTTCCGGTTCTCGCGCTGCCGTTCAATCCTCTCCCTCTGCTTCTCGCTGGTCTTTTCCAGCTCGGCAAAGAAGGAAACCTCCCCGTCGTCGCCGATGGCGATCCCCAGACGCTTTACATCCTCTCCCTGCTCGCCCAGCTGGTTCTTCATCTCTCCCAGCTTCGCCACAGCGTCGTCCAGGGTCTTCAGATTCTCCTTCTTATAATCCTCGTCCGCAGCCATCTTCTCCAGTTCTTCCGGGGTCAGGAGAACGCTGTAATCATTCTTTCCTCTCGAAAGATAGGAAGCCGCTTCCTCCTCCGTCGAATAGTCCGCGATCATAAAATCCATATTCCCGTAGCTCTTCTGCAGATCCTTCAGCAGTTTTTTTGCCCGATCGCTCAGAGTGACCTTACTGCCGGATCCGGTCTTCTCCGTCTCCTTTGCCTTCGCCGTCCTCTGACTGGCCGTTGTTTTCTCCTGCTCATAAATACTGCTGTACGCGTTGTAATTGCCGATTCTTTCCATGCCTCTGCCCTCCATAGCATTTTGACGTTTCAATCGTAAATCCGTTTACCCTGGGACAGCCTCGTCCCCTCTTCTTATTATATCGGCAGATATTCCCGGAAATTAACTCCTGATTTTTCCCCGGGCTTTTTGACTTTAGAAGAATGCTCCCTCAAAGAGGTGGGCTACGCTCCCTCAAAGAGGTGGGCTACGCTCCCTCTTGGCCGCCTGGAATTTCTTTATACTCTTTTCCGATCTTGCGCCGCGAATCCTCCCGCACAGTATCCCGCAGTTTTTTAATATACTCGTTGAAGCCGCACTCCTCCGTCCCGTAGATCATCTGCAGTTCATGCTCCAGCGGCAGCCAGGTAGAAAGATCCGCCTCGTTATGCTGAATCAACGCCTCCAGCTTATCCAGGGCCTTATAGAGCCTGGCCTCCGGAGTCCGCAGCGCCTCCATCTCGCGAAACAATTCTCCCAGCTCCATACAATACGGCTCCGGCAGCCTTTTTAAAATCTCCGACACCGCCGTTTGCTCTACATCCTCATCCCGCTCCGTCTTCTCGAAGGCCGGGATATCCCCGGTCACCGCCTCGCCCATATCGTGGAACAGGCACATCCGGATCACCCGGTCGATATCTACCCCCGGCAGCTCATCCTTCACCAGATACGCCATCAGCGCCAGCCGCCAGCTGTGCTCCGCCACGCTCTCATGACGCCCGGAGGAGGTATAAGAATGCCTCGTATTGCATTTCAGCTTCTCCGCCACCCCCAAAAAATTTAAAAATGTCCTGATCTCCATCCCTGTCCTCCCGCTTTTGTCCGCTCCTGAAATTTTCCTGCCACGCTTCCCGTCATGCCGCCTTCTCTTTCAGCGCCGCCCCGGGCGATAACAGGTATTCTTCCCGCTCCCTTCCCTGACCAGCAGTCCCCTATCCGCCATATGGCGCAGCACCAGAATCGCCGTCGGCTGCGACACCTTCAACGCTTCCTCCACATCCTTTCTCACAAGAAGACCCTTTTTCCGGCAAAGGGCAAGGATCTGCGCCTCTCTGGGCTGCATTGCCCCATAGTCAGCCCCCGACGCTTCTTCCACAGCCGCATATCCGCGGCCGGATGACAGCCCCGTGGAGGCGCTCAGGCTCTCCGGATAGCGGAACTCCCTGCGGTAATTGGTATTGGGAAGCGTAATCTTAAACGCGTGATCCGTCGTCTCAAAGCCGGGCTGACTCTCGTAATCCCCGTAGCAATCCTTTATTTTCAGAATTCCTGTCCCGTAAGCCTCGATCAGCCTCAGCCGGTAAAATACATTGGCAAGGTATTCGTTCCTCAGCACCGACACTCCCAGCATCACATCCTTCAGATCGATCCCCCTGACAAGCCCTCCCACCGTGACAAACTCGATCCGATCCTCATAAATACTGACCAGCGTAGGACTGTTGAAGGAGTAGTCGCGATGCACTACAGCGTTCAGCAGCGCTTCCCGCACCGCATCCGGCGGATAATCCCGCATATCCAGGCGGTCAAGCCCCGAGAATTCCGCCCTGGTACGATTGTAGCGGTCAATATAATTTACCGCCTCCTCCAGCTGTCCCAGAATTGAACCGGAAAACTCCCGACGGTCTTTAAAGATCGTCTTTTTACAGCCTTCGAATACAGCCAGCTTAATCGTATGGGTACACTGATCAGACAACAGAAAGCCAAGATTTGTATACGTTCCGTCCTCGCCGATCAGACGCAGGGTGCGCATCTGCGACGCCCCGAACTCCACCTTCCTCTTCTCAAAAAAAGCGCCGGTTTTTTCAAAAGTCAACTGCTGCCGGATCGACCTGGCCTTTTCATAGCTGTCTCCCGAGGTCTCCCGGATCATATGCAGAATAGCCGTCTCCGTAGCCGGAACCGTCGAGGCTCCCTGCCGCACATAGACTCCCTCCGGGCGGATTCCCTTTTTCGCCAGATAGTAAGGTCTCGCCGTCCCCCGCTGTACCGTCACGCATACGATATCATGGCCCTCCATCCGCTCCGGCCTGCACTCCATAAACATCGTGACATCCGGCCGCACCGCATCCCGCACCGCGTTCGTCACGCGAAGCATAGTGTCGTCCACATCCTCCAGGCCGCACACGCTCCCGTCGTCGTTACACCCGATATAGAGGACTCCTCCGTCACAGTTGGCAAAAGCGATCACCGTATTTTTGATCTCATCCACATACTCTCTTTTAAATTCGCATCTCTTATCCTCTGTCACCCTGAATCCTCCTTCTCGTTGCTGATAATCAGAAAGATGATTATAATAATCTTTATAATTATTATAATCATCTTTCTGATAAAGTCAAGCACAAATTATCCTGAATCAGGAAGTTCCGGTCGCACGGCCAGGCAGTCTTTAGCTTTCTCCCATCTTTACCAGCTTGGCCGCCTGGTCGGCCGCGATACAGGCGTCGATGATCTCCTGGATATCGCCGTTCAGAATCTTATCCAGTCTGTAAAGCGTCAGGCCGATCCTGTGGTCGGTCACCCGGCCCTGGGGAAAATTATAGGTGCGGATCTTCTCCGAGCGATCCCCTGTGCCGACCTGGCTCCTGCGCAGCTCCGCCTCCGCGTCATGCCGCTGCTGCTGCTCCAGATCGTACAGCTTGGCTTTCAGCAGCGCGAATGCCTTGGCCTTATTCTGAATCTGGGATTTTTCCGTCTGGCTGTACACGACGATCCCCGTGGGATAATGGGTCAACCGCACCGCCGAATCCGTCGTATTGACGCACTGACCTCCGTTTCCGGAAGCCCGCATCACGTCGATCCGGATATCCTTATCCTCGATCACAATATCGATGTCCTCGTCCACCTCCGGTATCACCGCCACGCTGATGGTAGAGGTATGAATCCTGCCGCCGCTCTCCGTCTCCGGCACCCTCTGTACCCGGTGTACGCCGCTCTCATATTTCATCCTGGAGTACGCGCCCTGGCCGGTTATCATAAACTGTACTTCCTTCATGCCGCCGATCCCGATCTCGTCCACATTCAGGGTCTCCACCCGCCAGCGCATACTCTCCGCGTAATGTACATACATACGATAGATCTCCGCCGCGAAAAGCGCCGCCTCGTCGCCGCCCGCGCCGGCCCGGATCTCCACGATGACGTTCTTCCCGTCGTTGGGATCCTTCGGCAGAAGCAGAACCTTCAGCTCCTGCTCCAGCTCCTCAATCCGCTTCCTGCTGTCGGCGAGAGTCTCCTTGATCATCTCCCGCATCTCCTCGTCGTTCTCCTCCTCCAGCATAGCCAGAGAATCCTCGACTTCCTGCTTACACTTTTTATATTCGGTATAAGCCTCCACAATCGGCGTCAGATCGCTCTGCTCCTTCATCAGCCTGCGGAACCTCTCCTGATTGTTCGTCACGGTGGGCTCATGGAGCTCCCCCATGATCTCCTCAAATCGTATCAATAAATCTTCCAGCTTATCAAACATCTTTATACCTCTTTGCGCGCTTCACATACCAACCAGCACCCCCGCCCTTTGATAACAGACCAACGGGGCCTGTCCTGGAAAATCTTTACACGCGTTTCTAAAAACTCAAAGTCCCGCAGACGACTCTGTCATGCCCCCCGTAGTCCTTTATAATCTGAACCTCCAAGAAACCCGCCTTCTCCATCAAGTCCGCAACATCCTCTCCCTGATCATATCCGATCTCCAGGAAAAGCATACCGCCCTTCTTCAAGCTGCCCGGACAGCCCTCCAGAATCCTCCGGTAAAAGCGCAGGCCGTCCTCTCCGCCGTCCAACGCAAGCAGGGGCTCATGCTCCCGCACCTCCGGCATCAGCGTTTCCAGTACCTTGGTTCGAATATACGGGGGATTGGAGACAATCATATCAAACTTCCCTTCCGCCTTCTCAAACAGATCGCTCTGCAGAAAGGTCACGCTCCTGCCGCAGCCGGAAACGGACTGACTGTATGAAAGCGGCGTCTCCGCGAACCTGGCCTGCTCTCCTGACACCTGCGCTTCCGCGAATTCGACCCACTCCCCTGACACCTGCGTCTCCGCGGATTCCTCCTGCTCTCCTGGTGCCGACCTCACTGCAGATTCGTCCTGACCGTCCGAAGTCAACACCTCCGCTCCCAACAGCTTTACCGCGTTTTCCCGCGCAAGCTCCAACGCCTCCCGGGAAAGATCGACGCCCACGCCGCTGCAATTATTGGAATAAGCCAACAGGCTGATCAGGATACAGCCGGAGCCCGTACAGAGATCCAGCACCCGCATCCCGTCGTGGAGATTTCGCAGCGCCTCCTCCACCAGGATCTCCGTATCCTGCCTCGGGATCAGGACTCTCTCATCTACAAGGAACTCCAAACCCATGAATTCCTGCGTCCCGGTAAGATATTGCAGGGGCTCCCTGGCCACTCTTTTCCAGATCAGCTGTCTGTAGCATACCTCTTCCAAGACGGATACCTCCCGGTCGCCGTGAACCAGCAGCGTATTGCGATCCGTCTCGCAGACATGCTCCAGCAGAAGCCTGGCGTCCAGATCCGCCTCTCCGATTCCCGCCGTCCGCAGCGCTTCCCTTCCCTCTTCAAATAACGCCCTGTAATTCATTGTCCGCTTTCCTGCTCCTCGCCCTCGGTATAGGTTTCTTCCGCCACATAGCCAAAATTGTCATAAAGAAACTTCCGCCAGTCAAAGACCGCTTCCACCGCCGCGATAGCTACCTCCGCCATCTTTCGATCCGGCTCCTTCGTCGTCATCCTCTGAATCCACATCCCCGGCGCGGAAATAATCCGTACAAAAAGATTGTCGCTCCGCCCCGCCAGACGGATAATCTCGTAGGAGATTCCCGCCACCACCGGCATCAAAAGGATCCGCAGCGCCACTCTCTGTACCGGATGCTCCACCCGGATGAAAAAGAAAAGGATAATGCTCACAAACATCACAAAGAAAATAAAGCTTGTTCCGCACCTCCTGTGAAGCCTGGAACTTCTCATGACATTGCGGACGGTCAGCGGACGCCCCTTCTCGATACAGTTGATGCACTTATGCTCCGCGCCGTGATAGCGGTACAGCCTCTTGATATCCTTCATGGCGCTGATCCCCCAGACATACAGGATAAAGATAATGATCCTGATCACACCCTCCATAATCGCGATCAACGAAGCGTTGTGGATACGCTCCTGAAAAAGCGAGGAAAGATAATAGGGCAGCACTATAAAAATCCCCACCGCCAGTACGACGGCGAGAACCGTCACCAGCGCCGTCATCAGCTTTTCACCCTTTCCTCCGGAGGATCGTCCCGGTTCGTCCGCCTCCTCATCGAAGGACGCGGAATAATTCAGGCATTTCATCCCCAGAATCATAGAATCGATAAAATTAAAAATCCCCCGGATAAAAGGAATCTCCTTCAGCCTGTTCCCATGCAGGACTCCCTGATAATTCTCCAGCTCGACTTCAATCTCTCCGTTCGCTTTCCGCACTGCCACGGCATACTTTTCCTGGTTTTTCATCATGACACCTTCCAGCACCGCCTGCCCGCCGATCCCGGAATAACACTTACTTTTTCTTCTTGCCATACTCTTTCTCTCCGCACTGTCTCATGAACAGAAAAGGTTGAGATACCAGCACCTCAACCTTTCTTCGCAACACTTATTTAACGCCGTATTTCTTGTTGAATTTCTCGATTCTACCGTCGGCGCGGGCCGTCTTCTGCTGTCCGGTATAGAACGAATGGCATTTGGAGCATACCTCCACGTGAATTTCCGGCTTTGTAGAACCGGTCACAAAGGTATTGCCGCAGTTGCAGGTTACCGTTGCCTGATAGTACTTGGGATGGATTCCTTCCTTCATCTCTCTCACCTCTCTATGATAATGTCCTGTATTTTTGTGTTCTCATCCGCACTGCTTATGGAACCACAAACAGCGTTATAATTGTAGCATAAGCTTTCCGCTCTTGCAAGTCCTAATTTCGGGAATTTGTAAAAATATGTAACCATTTCGTCCAGCAGGAATGACTGGATCAGTTGTTCGTAGCTTATCCAATCGATGAAGCCTATTCTCGGCTGCTTACTCAGAAGCTTTGCCGGAATCGATCCGCCGCGCAAAATACGGTTGCCTTTTTCCGGCCGTCGGGCTATACTGAGGGAAAATGGATTCCCTGCGCCAGGGACGCCTGATGCCGCGGGACAGGAATTCCTTCCCCGATTTGGACAGCTTTCCCGCAAAACTTTTCAAGCAGAAAGGAGAAACTATGACCATCCGCGCTGACTGCCATCTGCACTCCTCCTACTCCGGCGACTCGGACACGCCCATGGAGGAGATGATCCTGCGGGGCATTTCCCTGGGACTGACCTCCCTATGCTTTACGGAGCATCAGGATTTTGCTTTTCCCCCTTCTCCGGAGCAGCCGGAAAACATTTTCCTGCTGGATACGGATGCCTACCTGCGCGGCTTTACCCGCCTGAAGGAGAAATACCGGGGAAAAATCCGCCTGCTTTTCGGCGTGGAGCTTGGGCTGCAGCCGGAAATTGCCGGAGAAAACGCCGCCTACGCCCGCTCCCGGGAATTTGATTTTATCATCGCCTCCTCCCACGTCTGCCACGGGAAGGATCCCTATTATCCTTCCTTTTTTCAGGGACGCTCCGAGGAAGACGCCATCCGGGAGTACTTTACCTCCATCCTGGAAAACATCCGCCTGTTTTCCGACTTCGACGTCTACGGCCATCTGGATTACGTTGTCCGGTACGCCCCGAACCGGGATCGGAACTATTCCTGCGAAAGCTACCGGGAGCTGCTGGACGATATCCTGAGACTGCTGCTGGAAAAAGGGAAGGGATTGGAGCTGAACACCGGAGGCATACAAAAAGGGCTGAGAGACTTTCATCCCTGTCAGCCCATCTTAAAACGATATCGGGAGCTTGGCGGCGAGATCGTCACCCTTGGCAGCGACGCCCACGATACGGCGCAGATCGCCGACTGCTTTGACCGGGCCGCCGCAGTTCTGAAGGAATGCGGCTTCCGCTATTACGCCGTATTCCGAAACCGCGCTCCTGAATTTATCCGGCTGTAATTCATGGTTTTTCATGCCAGTGCGACGACGCAAACCAATCCCACGGAACCATTCGTTTCCGAAAAACGCTGCTCTTGCGTTTTTCCGCGTGAGATTAAAAACTTTTCTCACGCTTCGCAGAGAACTACAATCCGCTTAGGCGTCGTCTGGGCCGGAATGCTCCTGGTAGAGCTTTCATACACCACGACCAGATTGTGATTGGCCGGGCTTCCCTGGAAATACTGGTTGTTGGTGGTCCGCACCGCCACAGAGGCGTCCAGGTTCAGCTGAAGCGTCTGCTCCTCGTTCACCATGGAGCTGCGGTAATAGTCCACGTTCACCATCCGCCCGTTGTTCAACTGAGCCGCCGCCACCGCGCTGTACTGCGGCGGGTAGATCAAGGGCATGGGCGCGTCCATGGAATACCAGAAGGTGCAGAGCATCCCCACGGACAGAGTCTCAAAGTCCACCACATAGGTTGTCGGCGACAATATAAAATTCACGGTATTCCCGTCCATATCCTCCAACGTCACAAAATTCATGCATCCTTCCGCCCTGCGGTTTCCCATCCTGACGGGAACCATCTCCACAATCGTTCCCGTCACGGAACCAAAGCGGCTTCTTCTCCCGGTCATCTCTCCGTTCATCTGACCATCCATATTTTCTCCCTCTCCTGATCGCTGTTTTTGTTATGTCCCCGGATATTCCTGCGCAGAGGCTCCGGAGTTCCTGTGCTTCCGGCGTACCTCCTCATAAGGTTCCGGGTTTCCTGTACCCCGACTGTGCAGAGACTTCCAAGGCTGCTGCGCCTCCGGATCGCCTGTGCGCAGACTTCCGGGATTTCGATTTCGCCGTGCCGGAAAGCATACCCGCGAATTTTTTGCTTTCCTCTATCATCCTATGCGCATGGCTCTCTCCCTGTGCCTGACTCTACCGCTCTTATGCTCCAAGAATCGTCCCGCCGCCCAGCACGCAGTCCCCGGCGTAAAAGACGATGGCCTGCCCCGGCGTGACGGCCCGCACCGGCTTCTCGAAGGTACATCTGACCCTGCCCTCTGGCAGCTTCTCGATCCGTCCATACTCGCCGACGTGATTATACCGGATTTTCGCCCTGACACGCAGAGGCTCCTTCAGCTCCTCCACCGCCATAAAGCTGACACTGTCGCAGACCGCCTCCGTCACAAAAAGCTCCTCATTCCTTCCGATTACCACCTCGTCCGTCTCCGGCTTCAGCCCCGTCACATAGACCCTCTCTCCCATAGGAAGCTCCAGTCCCCGGCGCTGCCCGATGGTGTAATGGGTAATTCCTTTATGACGCCCCAGCACCTTTCCCGCCGCCGTAACAAAGCTTCCGGGGGGCGGCGTCCTTCCCGCCGCGTACCCGTCAATAAAGCCAGCGTAATCCTGATCCGGGACAAAACAAATCTCCTGACTGTCCGGCTTCCGGGCAACAGGAAGTCCCGCTGCCGCCGCCATGCCCCGGACTTCCTCCTTGGTGTATTCTCCCACCGGCATCAGCGTGTGCCGCAGCTGCTCCTGTGTCAGGCTGTACAGCGCGTAGGTCTGATCCTTAGCCGCCGTAACCGAGCTGCAGACGGCATATCTTCCGTTCGGCAGCTTCCGGATCCTGGCGTAATGGCCTGTGGCGATATAGTCCGCGCCGATCTCCAGGCTGCGCTTCAACAGCGCCTCCCACTTGACATAACGATTGCAGGCGATACAGGGGTTCGGGGTTCGGCCCCGCAGGTACTCCTCCACAAAATAATCGATGACGTTCTTTTGGAATTCCTCCCGGAAGTCCATGACGTAATAAGGAATTTCCAGCTTTTCCGCCACCAGCCTTGCATCCTCCACGGCGGACAGCCCGCAGCAGCCTCCGTTTCGGGCCGTTTCCTCCCGACCTTCCTCCTGCCAGATCCGCATGGTCACCCCGATCACATCATACCCCTGCTCCTTCAGAAGCAGGGCCGCCACGGAGGAATCCACCCCTCCCGACATTCCTACTACAACCTTTTTCGCCAAAATAATTCTCCTTCCACGTCCGGCTCTGCGGCTCCTGAAATTACTATATTCCATTTTCCTTAAAATTTCAACGGAAAACCGGCTGTTTGCTGCGCTTTCGCAAGAGGCCGCTGCGGCATCAGCCGACAGCCGCCCCTACCCCATCTTCCTCACAATCCGGTAATACGCCGCCGACGTCCTCTTATAACTGACGCCGTAAAGAACCGCGAACCCCAGGCAGCTTCCCACCGCACAGCCCAAAATCAGCTTCCTCTCCACGCACCGGATCGCCGCCAGCAGCGCGATGACCATGTTCACCCCCGCAGCCGTATGCAGGATCACGCCGACCAACGGCAGCGCAAACACCAGCAGGATCTGCTTGCGGATCGTCCTCTTAATCTCCCCGTCGCTCATCCCGACCTTCTGCATGATCTCGAAATTCTTCTGATCCTCGAAGCCCTCCGTGATCTGCTTATAATACATGATAATCAGCAGGCTGATCAAGAAGATGCTGCCGAAGAAGATCCCGATAAATACCAGCGCGCCGTACATGCTTTCCTCCTCGGTTCTGTCCTCGCGGTAATCCCGGCCTCCCGCGTAGTCCCCCCGGGAGCCAAACCGCGCCAGGGCCTCCGTCATAAAGGCGTCCACCTGCTCCGTCTCCCCTTCCGGGTTGGCCGCCAGACGATAGTTATGGTTCTCCGCAGAATCGATCCCGCAGACGGCGGCCGCCAGGCGGACCGCCTCCTCATCCGGCAGCACCACAAGATATCTCAGGTTAAACTCATCCCCCTCGATCTTCCGCCAGAGCCTGCATTCGCTCAGCTCCTCCTTCACAAGCCAGGTCATATCCCCAAAGGAAACCGTATCGCATCCGTAGTCCGGGCCGGAGGAAAAGACAAAGGCTTCCCCCGGTGCCAGCTCTACTCTTCTGCCCTCCATCCGGGCAAATTCCCCCGCGTCCATCAGCCGCATCGAATACCAGTTGTACCAGCCGCTTCCCTGCGCAGGCGACCCGAACTGGCTGTCCCAGCGGGCGGCGGTCAGCTTCACATAGCCGCAGCTCAGCTCATCCTTCAGCTCGACTCCCGTCTCCCGCGCGATCTCCTCCAGCTCCTTTTGCAGCTCCTCCTCATCCGGCCTTTCCAGGAAGGTCGCCTCAAAGGACCAGGGATAGACCAGGTCGCTGATGGAATCGATACACAGCCCCACGCTGAGCGTACAGACCAGCGTAATTACCGTCATCGTCCCGAAGATACAGATATTGGAGAGGCTGGCCGCGCTCTTCTTCATCCGGTAAAGCATCCCCGAAACCGTCACGAAATTATCCGCGCGGTAATAGAATTTCTTTCTTTTCTTCAAAAACCGCAAAAGCGCCACGCTCCCGGCGGTAAACAAAAAGTGCGTCGCCAGAACCACCAGGAAAACCGCCAGAAAAAAGTTCGTAAAAATAGAGGGATCCAGTCTTGAGGTAATCGCCAGACGATACCCCCAGCCTATCGCCAGAAGCCCCAGCAGCGTCAGCAGTCCGATATGCTTCGTCTCCTTTTCGCCCTTGCTGGAACCGCTCATCAGCTCTACCGGCCTCGCCTTTCCCACCTGAATCAGGTTCACCAGAAGATTCAGCCCCGTAATCAGCGCGTAAAACATCAGCGCGTCCAGAATCGCCTGCGGGCTTACGGCAAAGCTGGCGTTCACGGGAAGCCTGGCCAAATTCAGGAGCAGCAAAAAGATCAGCCGGGAAAACAAAAGTCCCAGCGCGATGGCCCCCGCCATCACAATCCCGTACACCGCCAGGCTCTCCCAGAACATCATGATCCCGATATGCTTCTTCTCCATCCCCAGGATACTGTACAGCCCCAGCTCTCTTTTCCTGCGCTTGATCAGAAAGCTGTTCGTATAGTACAGGAAGGGAACCATAATCACCCCCAACAGTACAAAGCCCACATTGACCAGCACGATGGCGTACATAGCCTTCGGCAGGGTCTTCATCACGTCGTTCTTTTGGATCAGGTCGAACACAAAGTACGTAAACATGGCAAAAATACTGACCCCGATATAAGGGAAGTAGGTTTTTCCGTTCTTCCGGATATTGTTCACCGCCATCCTCGGCAGAAGAGACATTTTACCTTTCCTTTTCATCACGCCTCCTCCTTCCCGACGAAATACCGATCCTCGTCCCTTTTTTCCGTGTGCAGAATTGTCAGGGTGTCCGAGATCTTGCGATACATCTCGTCGTCCCCCAGATTGCCACGGTAAATCTGATGAAAGACGCTGCCGTCCTTGATGAACATGACCCGTCCGGCCCGGCTGGCCGCCTGGATGCTGTGGGTCACCATCAGAATCGTCTGGCCGTCCTCGTTTACCTCCTCAAAGATTCGCAGCAGCTTGTCCGATGCCTTGGAATCCAATGCCCCCGTGGGCTCGTCCGCCAGCAGGATCTGGGGGCCTGTGATCAAAGCTCTTGCCACAGCCGTCCTTTGCTTCTGGCCCCCGGAGACCTCATAAGGGTACTTTTCCAGCAGATCGCCGATTCCCAGCCGCTTCGACAGGGGCGCGATTCTCTCCTCCATCACCCGGCTGTCGCATCCCGCCAGAACCAGCGGAAGATAGATGTTGTCCCGCAGGGACAGGGAATCCAGAAGATTAAAGTCCTGGAACACAAAACCCAGGTTGTCCCGGCGGAAGGCGCAGAGCTCCTTCGCCCGGATATCCGCCATGTTCTTTCCCGCCAGGATGACCTGCCCTCCTGTCGGCTTATCCAGGGACGCCATAATATTCAGCAGGGTCGTCTTGCCGGAGCCCGACTCCCCCATGATGGCTACATATTCTCCCTGCTCCACCGAGAAATTTACGTCGTTCAGGGCCTGTACCTTATTGCCGCCCATCCGCGTGCTGTATACTTTTTTCAGATTCTTTACTTCCAAAAGCGCCATTTTTGTTCCTCCTTGTATTATTGCCCGGTTGTATGACCGGTATGTTACTACAATAGAACTCACGCCTTGCGAGAATTCTATTGTCTTGAATAATAATACAAGAGGAGGAAATGCGGAACAATCGACCTTCCTTACATTTCCTCCTGTTTGACTTACATTTTTGTAAGGTTCGTGGAAGCCCCCGGGCCTCCCTGCTTTTGCAGAGTGTTCGAGTGCCGTCGCTCCTTCTCCTGGCCCCTTTACCGGATACCGTCTTTCTTTTGCGGAATTATTCGGAAGCTCTCTCCCCTTCCTGGGCATCCTTACCGGATAACGTCTTTCTTTTGCGGAATCATTCGGAAGCTCTCTCGCCCCTTCTTAGGGCATCCTCGCCGGATACCTTCTTTCCTTTGCGGAATCATTCGGAAGCTCTCTTCCCCTTCTGCAGCGTCAGCAGCATCCTCGTACCCTTCCCGACCCGGCTGTCCGCCTGAATCCGGATTCCCAGCCGGTCGAACACCTGCTTACACAGATACAGCCCGATGCCCGTCGAGCGTTTATCCATCCGCCCGTTGTAGCCGGTAAAGCCCTTTTCAAAGATCCGGGGCAGATCCTCCGGGCGGATCCCGATCCCGGTATCCTCCAGAGTCAGCAGAACCCGATCCTCCTCTTCCTCAACCTCGAAACGAATCTCCCCGGACACGGTATACTTGATACTGTTGGAGAGAAGCTGCTCCAGACAGAAGGAAAACCATTTTTCATCCGTGAGCACCCGGGCCGTCGTCTCCGGTACGGAAACCCGCAGACCCTTGTTGATAAACAGGACGGAGTACTTCCGAACCGCCTGCCGCAGAAGCTTCCCCAGATCATACCTTTCCAGCGCCATATCCGAGGAAATACTGTCCAGCCGCTGGAAGGTCAACACCATCTCCGCGTACTGCTCGATCTTAAACAGCTCCTCCCGCATCCGGAAACTTTCCCGAGCGTCCTGATTTTCCTCCAGAAGAAGCCGCAGGGCCGCAATGGGCGTCTTAATCTGATGCGTCCACATCATATAATAATCCTTCCGGTCTGTCTCCTTCTCCTCCCAGCGGCTTCTCTCCCGGCGTCTGGCGTCCTCCGCCAGCCTGACCAGCGTCCGCAACAGATGGATCTGGCTGCCCTCTATGACAAACTCCTCCGCTTCCTCCAGTTCCCCGCCCAACAGCTCGCCGCAGTCTTCATACTGCTCCACCAGACCTTCCAGCAGCTCGCACCGATCCACATATTTTTTCCCGCGGATCACCCCGACCGCGCCCCAAACCGCCGCGGTCAGCAGCGCCGCGTACAGGAGCTTTCCCAGGTTCTCCAGATGATAGAGAGAGCCTGTCACTAAAAAAAGCAGCACGGTAGCGAAATATAAAATAAGAACCGCCCTCGATTCCCGCAGCCAAATCCGCCAGAGCCGCAGCCTTTTTCCTACTCTCTTTTCTCCAGACAATATCCCAGCCCCTTTCTGGTATGGATCCTGTCCCCTACGCCCAGGCTCTCCAGCTTTTTCCGCAGCCTGGTCATATTGACGGTCAACGTATTATCGTCCACAAAGCAATCGTTGTCCCAGAGCCGCTTCATGATCGCCTCCCGGCTCACCGTCCGCTCCGCGTTTTCCATCAAGAGCTGCAGAATCCGGAACTCATTCTTCGTCAGCTCCTGCCTCTGCCCCCCGGCCAAAACCGCCGCATCCGCCAGGTTCAGCAGAATCCCCTGATACTCCAGCACGCTGGTCTGGCCCCGGAAGGAATAGGTTCTTCGGAGCATGGCCTGCACCTTCGCCGCAAGGACGTCCGGCTCAAAGGGCTTTACCACAAAGTCGTCCCCTCCCATATTGACCGCCATGACGATATTCATATTGTCCCCCGCGGAGGACACAAAGATGACCGGCGTCTGGGAAACCTGACGAATCTGCGCGCACCAGTAATAGCCGTTGTAAAAGGGCAGACCGATATCCAGGAGAACCAGATGCGGCTGCACGTCCGTAAATTCCTTCATCACGTTCTCAAAGTCCTCAGCGACGCTCACCTCATACCCCCAGCGGCCCAGATACTGCCTCAGCTGCCCGGCGATCACCCCGTCGTCCTCCACAATCAGGATTCTGTAATTTTCCATTCGCGCCTCCCCCCGTCATGCCGCCTCCAACGCCACAAACAATTAATGAACTGGTGCAAACCCGGAAGAACGCCTGTCCAAAGAAGTGGGCTACGCCCCCTCTTTAGGCAGGCGTTCTTCCCGGAATGACTTAGATTTTCTTAGGTTGGGTACTAAGAGGGTGTGTAAACACCCCTCTTTTCAACCTTAGAAAATCTTCATTCCGTGCACACTTCGCAGCTTCCCCAGAATTTCCTTCAGGCAGTCCATCGTCTGATCCAGCTCCTCGAAGGTATTTTCCTCCGCCAGGGTCATCCGGATCGCCCCTTTCGTCTCCTCCGGACTCCTCCCCATCGCCTGCAGCACATGGGAGGGATCCACCGCCCCGGAGGTACAGGCCGAACCTCCCGAGGCACAGATCCCCTTCATATCCAGCAGGATCAGCACAGACTCCCCCTCCACAGCGGAAAAGGAAAAATTCACATTTCCCGGCAGTCTCCTGGTTCTGTGGCCGTTGAGTCGGCAATCGGGGATTTCCCGCTCGATCCTTTCGATCAGGTAATCTCTCAGCCGAATTTCCCGCTCCCTTTTTTCCTCCAGTCTGCCGAAAGCCCTTTTCGCCGCCGCCTCGAATCCCACAATCCCCGGCACGTCCTCCGTTCCCGCCCGTCGGCCTCTCTCCTGCGCGCCGCCCTGATGAAAGGCGGGAAACCGCAGACCGGCTCGGACATAGAGAAAACCGACTCCCTTGGGACCGTTCAGCTTATGGGCGCTTGCGCTGAGCAGATCGACCTGCAGCTCCTTTACCTGCAGAGGGATCTGCCCAAAGGCCTGCACAGCGTCCGTGTGGAAGAGAATCCCTCTCTCCCTGGCGATCGAACCGATCTCCCCGATCGGCTCTATCGTCCCGACCTCATTGTTCGCGGTCATCACGCTGATCAGGATGGTGTCCGGCCGAATCGCCTCCCTTACCGCCCCCGGATTTACCAGCCCGTCCTCATCCACATCCAGATAAGTCACCTCAAAACCGCTTCTTTCCAGAGCCTGGCAGGTATGCAGAACCGCGTGATGCTCGATCTTTGTCGTAATGATGTGCTTTCCCTTCTCCCGGTAAGCTTCCGCCGCGCATCGGATGGCCCAGTTGTCCGACTCGGTTCCCCCCGAGGTAAAGAAAATCTCCTCCCGGCCCGCACCGATGGCCTCCGCCAGAGTCCGCCGGGCCTGGTTTACCGCTTTTTTCGCGGTCGCCCCCGCCGAATAGATCGCGCTGGGATTCCCGTAATATTCCGTTAAGTACGGCAGCATCGCCTCGACCACCTCCGGCGCTGGCCTGGTCGTCGCGGCATGATCCAGATAAATCATTCTCATACCCCTTTGCGCGCTCCGGCGCGCATATCAGAATTCTTCACGGTCACTATATCATCCCCGTCCGGTTCTGTCAATCGGCCTGGCCGAATATACTGGAAAAAACAAGGCAATCGCTCCCTTTGGTAAATCCTATGAAATCTGCGAAAAAACACCCTCTGGTCACCGGCACCGTCATCCTGACCCTCACCGGTCTGTTAAGCCGTGTGATCGGCTTTTTTTACCGTATTTACCTCTCCCGCCTCTTCGGGGAGGAGGGAATGGGTCTTTATCAGCTTTTAAGCCCTGTCCTGTCCCTCTCCTTTGCCCTGACGGCGGCGGGCTACCAGACCGCGATCTCCAAGCTGGTTGCGGAACAGAGCGCCCTCCGGAAAACGCCGTCTCTGCGCCCCCTATGGGCCGGAATGCGGATCAGTCTGCCCCTGTCCCTGCTCTGCAACGCTTTTGTTTACCTGTTTGCGGACTTTATCGCCTCCAGCCTGCTGCAGGAGCCCCGGACGGCCCCCATGCTGCGGATCCTGTCCTTCTCCATCCCCTTGAGCGCCGTGCACGCCTGCGTCAACGGCTACTTCTACGGCGTCAAAAGGGCGGGAATCCCTGCGGTTTCGCAGCTGCTGGAGCAGCTTACCCGGGTCGGCTGCGTCTACCTGCTCTCCGCCCGGGCTCTCGCCTCGGGAAGCGCTCCCTCTATCAACGCGGCCGTCCTGGGTCTTACGGTGGGAGAATTTTTCTCCATGCTCTACTCCGCCGCCGTAATTCCCCGCCGCTCCAAAGAGAAGCGCTTTACGGCATCCCGCTTTTCGCCTCTCCCAACTGTGAGCCCGAAACGCCAACCTGTGATCTCAAAACCCAACTCGGAGAAAGAGCCGCCCGTCAGCTCCGACCTCTACCGCGGCCTGCTCGCCATGGCGCTTCCCCTGACTGCAAACCGTATCGTACTCAATCTCCTGCAGAGCGTGGAGTCTGTCTCCATCCCCTCCATGCTGCGGCTCTACGGCTACGATAATACCACTGCTTTAAGCGTTTACGGCGTCCTGACCGGCATGGCCATGCCCTTCATCTTCTTTCCCAACGCACTGACCAGCTCGGTAGCGGTTCTCCTGCTCCCCGTGATCTCCGAAAACTACGCCCTGGGCAATTTCGCGTCCGTCCGTCAGGCTACGGTGAAAACCGTAAAATACTGCGGCTTCTTAGGGATCTGCTGTATGGCCGGCTTCGTCGGCTTAGGGAGCTGGGCCGGGAACACTCTCTTCCACAGTCCTCTGGCGGGCTATTTTATCTCGACCCTGGGCTTTATCTGCCCCTTCCTCTACCTGGATACCACCCTCTCCAGCATCCTCCAGGGACTGGGCAAGGCCGGTCACATTTTTGTCCTGAACGTGCTCTGCCTTCTGCTCCGCCTGGGGTTCGTCTTCCTGGCCGTGCCGCGCTTTGGCATCACAGGTTATCTCTGGGGGCTTTTAGCCAGCCAGCTGACCCTGGGCGTCCTCTACCTGACCTGCCTGGGAAGACTCCTGAAAAAAATGCCGCCCCCGGCGACATAAAAAAGTGCCGCACAGCGGCACTTTAAAGTCGGAAGTTCTTTGCGAAGCAGCCCTTGCTGCGAGCATTAGAACTTCTCTTCGCATTATTCCAATACCTTCTTCAGTTCGTCCATAAAGGTATTGATATCCTTGAATTCCCGATAGACGGAGGCAAAGCGGACATATGCCACAGCGTCTAGGCCTTTCAGCTTGTTCATCAGCAGTTCCCCGATGACCTGACTGGAAATCTCCTTTTCTTCCATGTTCATGATCTCGTTTTCCACCTCATCCACAAGTCCTGTGATCTGCTGCGCGCTGACCGGACGTTTATGGCAGGCACGCAGCACTCCCGCCTCAATCTTCGACCGGTCATAGGCCTCCCGGTTGTTGTCCTTCTTGATAATAATCAGCGGAATCGTCTCTACCTTCTCATAGGTCGTAAACCGCTTCCCGCACTCATCGCAGGCGCGCCTCCGCCGGATGGAATTATTTTCCTCCGCCGGCCTGGAATCGATCACTCTCGTATTTTCATGATTGCAAAAGGGACATTTCATAAATTTTCACCTCTTTCAAGCACTTTCACCAAAAAAAGTACGGATTCAATATTAAATTTATCACCTTTAACAATGAATGTCAACCAAAATGATATCCGGCCCGATCTGTCGTATATCCTTGAAGGGAATCACAAGATCCGGCTCACAATTCAAAAAGCTTAGGATTCGATTGCCTCCCGGCACCATAATCTTGCAGATGCAGCCGCTGCAGGGATCAAACTCCAGATCGCACACTCTGCCCAGCTTCTTGCAATCCTTGACGTTGATGACATCCTTACACTTCAATTCTGAAAAAAGCACATTAACACCCTGATTCTTTTTTTATAGAATATGCCGCCTGGCGGTTTTGGAGACCATTCCGCCCGCTGTTTACGCATAATATTTTTCACTTTAGGACAAAAATCGCCAAAAACCTCCGCCGCCGCATAATAGCGCCGCAAAATAACGCTCTTCTTCACGGAATAAATTTCTCCGCCGGGTAAATACTACGACTATCGCATCAGGAAAATAACAGCGCGGACGCGCGGAAACGAGGAGAATATGGCACAGAGTAAAGTTGAAATCTGCGGGGTAAACACATCCCGGCTCCCGCTGCTTAAGTCTGAGGAAAAAGAGACCTTATTCCGGAAGATCGAAGCAGGCGACGCACAGGCCCGGGAAGCCTACATCGAGGGAAACCTGCGGCTGGTCCTAAGCGTCATCAAACGCTTTTCCTCCAGCAACGAGAATGTGGACGACCTGTTTCAGATCGGCTGTATCGGCCTCATCAAGGCGATCGACAATTTCGACTCCTCCCTGAACGTGAAGTTTTCTACTTATGCCGTGCCTATGGACGTGCTATGTCGAAAAAGCCATCAAAAAAAATTGAAAGTATAGATGTTCA
>JAMPIG010000069.1 GCA_023662875.1 Roseburia sp.
TATGGGAACTCTGCATTTGAAATGTATGAGAAGGCACCCGGAAATATTCATATTTCCTACCCGTTGTCGAACGGGGTAATCGCGGACATTAAAAATATGGAGACGCTGGTGCGGTATTTTATCAGCGATCTGCAGAAGGGGAGCACGAAGCCCGCCGACTTTTACATCGCCGTGCCGACGGATGTGACGGAGGTGGAGAAGAGGGCCTTTTACGATCTGATCCGGGACGCGGGCGTCAAGGCGAAGAAGATCATGGTGGTGGAGAAGGCCGTGGCGGACGGGCTGGGGCTGGATATCGACGTAAAGAATTCCCAGGGTGTGCTGGTGGTCAATGTTGGCTATGAGACCACGGAGATTTCCATCCTCTCCCTGGGCGGCATCGTCTTAAGCCGGCTGATCAAGATCGGCGGGCTGAAGTTTGACGAGGCGATCCGGGCGGCGGTGCGGAAGGAATTCAGTCTGATTATCGGCGGGAAGACCGCGGAGAACGTAAAGATTACCTTAAGCGACCTGGAGCAGGACGGAACCGGAGCGGTGGTATACGGAAGGGATATCGTGACGGGACTTCCCGTGGAGCGGGAGATCCCCACAAGGCTTCTGGACGACTGCCTGGAGGAGAATTTTAACAGCATTATCGACAATGTAAAGGTGATTCTGGAGAGGACGCCGCCGGAGCTGGCCGCCGATATTTACCGACAGGGCATTTATCTTACCGGCGGGGCTTCCCAGGTCTGTCATCTGGCGGAGCGTCTCGCGGCGGGGACGGGCCTGAAGATCAACTGCGCGGAGGATCCCTGTACCAGCGTGGTGGAGGGTCTGGCCAAGATCATCAAGGACGACAATTATAAATCCGTTGCCTATATCATTGAAGGGATGAGTAAATGAGCCCTGTAATCAAGCGTAAGAAGGAGAAATTTACGTTACCCGGTAAATATCTCCTCTTAATTTTAACGATCCTCTGCACGCTGCTGATGCTGGTGACCTTTGGCACGGATGTATTTAACCGCCCCCTGAATACGGCGGTGGGATATTTAGTGGTGCCTTTTCAGCAGGGCATCGGGAAGCTGGGAAGCTGGTTATCCAACCGTTCGGAGGAGCTGGTGCAGATCAGGACGCTCCTGGACGAAAACGCCCGGCTGAAGGAAGAGATTGCCCGTCTGACGGAGGAGAATACCCTGCTGCAGCAGGACAAGTATGAACTGAATAACCTGCGTTCGTTGATGGATCTGAACGAGCAGTACGGCGAATACAACAAGGTAGGTGCCCGGATCATCGGCCGGGATGCCGGCAACTGGTATTCCTCCTTCCTGATTGATAAGGGCGAGAGCTCCGGTTTCGCTCTGGATATGAACGTCATCGCGGGGGGCGGCCTGGTCGGAAGGATTACCGCCGTGGGGCCGAACTGGGCCAGAGTCACGTCGATTATCTCCGACAACAGCAATGTCAGCGGGATGACCCTTTCGACGGAGGACAACCTGATGGTACACGGCGACCTGCGGATGATGGCGGAGAACTGTATTACCTTCAGCCAGCTGGTGGACAGCCGGGATCTGGTAGCGGAGGGGGACAAGGTAGTCACCTCGAATATCAGCGATAAATATCTGCCGAATCTTCTGATCGGATATATTAACGCGATCAACAAGGACGCCAATAACCTTACGAAATCGGGACTGATCACTCCGGCGGTGGATTTTGAACATCTGGAGGAGGTTCTGGTCATCACGGACAGAAAGCAGACCGTGGAGGACTGACCGGGAGGCTTTATGCTCAGAAAAATTGTAGTGACTTTATTTGTGCTGGCGGGTTTTGTCCTGCAGTGCAGCGTGTTTGAAAAACTGGCCTTCGCGGGTATTATACCGAATATCATGATTATCCTGACCTCCTCCTTCGGCTTTATGCGGGGGGAAAAGGACGGCCTGGTCATCGGCTTTTTCTGCGGGATGCTCAACGATGTTTTTTTCGGCGGCTTCCTGGGCTTTTACGCCCTGGTGCTGATGTATATCGGATATCTGAACGGTAAATTCAGCAAAATCTTTTACCCGGAGGATATTAAGCTTCCTATGGCGCTGATCATCACCAGCGATCTGTCCTACGGGGTGCTCTGTTACATACTGCTGTTCATGCTCCGCGGAAGACTTCAGTTCGCCTATTATTTTTCGCATATTATATTGCCGGAGGCTTTGTATACCGCCGTCGTCACCTTGCTTTTATATCCCCTGACGCTGCGGGTAAACGAGAAGCTGGAAATCCGGGAAAAAAGGAGTGCTCAGAAATTTGTTTGATGAATTAAAGGAAAAGCTGATCAGCTTCATAACCAGCCGTCTGACGATCTTTACCCTGGCTTTTGCCGCGCTGGGCGGGATTCTGATTTACCGCTGCTTCGATCTGCAGATCGTTCACGGCGAAGAATATCTGGAGGACTTTGTCCTGCAAATCGAGAAGACGCGGGATATTTCCAGCACAAGGGGGAATATCTACGACCGAAACGGGAATGTTCTGGCCTACAACGAGCTGGCCTACTCCGTAAAGATCGAGGATGTATTTGAATCCGGAAAGACGAAGAATGCAAAGCTGAACGAGACGATCCTTAAGCTGATCCGGATGATCGAGAGGAACGGGGATCAGGTTATCACGGATTTCCGGATTGTGATAAACGAGGACGGTGAGTTTGCTTTCTCGGCGGAGGGCACGGCAAAGCTGAGATTTCTGGCGGATGTTTACGGGAAAAAGACCGTCGAGCAGCTGGACGATAAGATGCGGAACGCCACAGCCCTTGAGGTGATGGAATATCTCAGCCGTAATTCCACCATGGCCTTTGCCATCGGCGGCTTTGCGGATCCGGAGGATACGAAGAGCTTTGTGCCGGGGCTGGGTTACACCATGGAGGACTGGCTGAAGCTTGTGACGATACGATACGCCATGGATCTGACCTCCTTCCGGAAGTACATAGGGACCACGGTGGCTACGGATGTCAGCGACAAGACCGTGGCGGTCATCATGGAGAACTCGCCGGAGCTGCCCGGCGTAACCATCGTGGAGGACACGGTGCGGAAATATGTTGACAGCGAATGTCTTTCCCATGTGCTTGGGTATATCGGAAAGATTTCCTCCGACGAGCTGACGGAGCTGAACGAAGAGCTGGCCGCGCAGGGGCTGGCGGAGACCTACAGCATCAACGATGTCGTGGGGAAAAGCGGGATCGAGGCCTATATGGAGACGACCCTGCAGGGCAGCAAGGGCTACGAGAAGGTGGTGGTGGATAATACCGGGAAGGTGATCTCCATCATCGAGCGGGAGGAGCCCCGGGCCGGACAGGACGTCTACCTGACGATCGATATGGAATTGACGGAGGCGGTGTACAGTATTCTGGAGCAGTCCCTGGCAGGACTGCTCTCCGATAAGATTTTCAACGCCAAGGAGTACAAGCCGGGGCCTAACGACGGCAGCGCCAATATCATGATCCCGATCTACGACGTTTATTTCGCCCTGTTCAACAATTCGGTCATCGACCTAAAGCATCTGGCCTCCGAGGAGGCGGGAGAGACTGAGCAGGAGGTCTATCAGGCTTATCTGGAGTATCAGGAGAAGGTCTATGAGAGACTGCGGGAGGAGTTGACCGAAAAGAAGACGCCCTATAAAAAGCTTTCCAAAGAGTACCAGGTTTACGAGAGCAATATTGTCACCCTTTTGAACCGGAACGGCGTGATCCTGTCTGAGGCGGTGGACGCGGAGGATCCCACCCAGATCGCCTGGGCGACGGAGGAGGTGATCAGCCTGGCCGAATATCTGCGGTACTGCATCTCGCAAAACTGGATCGACGTCAGTCGGCTGGAGCTGGATGAAAAGTATTCCGATTCCGAGGAGATCTACGAAAAGCTCCTGGAGTATATCATCGCCATGGTGGATAAAAGCACGGATCTGCAGAAGCGGTTTTATAAATATATGCTGCTCTCGGATGTGATTACGGGCAGGCAGGTCTGCAAGGTGCTCTGCGAACAGGGGCAGGTGGAAATCTCCCTGGAGGATCAGGTAGCGCTTTATGACGGCAAGCTGTCCGCCTATAATTTTATGCTGAACCGGATCCGGCGGATTGAGATTACTCCGGCTCAGCTGGCCCTGGATCCCTGTAACGCCTCCTGCGTGATTACGGATGTCAACAGCGGGGATGTGCTGGCTATTGTGACCTATCCCGGCTACGACAACAACAAGATGGCAAATTCCATCGACGCGGAGTATTACGCGAAGCTGAACAGCGACAAGGCCAATCCCCAATATAATTTTGCCACCCAGTATAAGGCGGCGCCCGGTTCCACCTTCAAGATGGTAACCGCTACGGCGGGATTGATGGAGGGCGTGGTTTCCCTGAATACCCGGGTGAGCTGTACAGGAACCTTTACGGAGGTTGTTCCTTCCCCCAGATGCTGGCGGAGAAGCGGCCACGGCACGGAGAGCTTGATAACGGCGATCCGGGATTCCTGCAATTATTTCTTTTTTAACGTAGGATATAAGCTTTCCACAAGGGACGGCTCCTTTAACTGGACGGGGGGACTGAATACCCTTTACGAATATGCGGATCTTTACGGGCTGACGGAGAAGTCCGGGGTTGAGATCACGGAGGCAAGCCCGGAGCTGGCTTCCAGGGATCCGGTGCGCGGAGCGATCGGACAGGATACCAACAACCTTACCGCCGTAGGGCTGGCCCGGTATATTACCACAGTGGCAAACAGCGGAACCTGCTATAATCTGACACTGCTGGATCGGATTACGGACGCGGACGGCAACGTCATCCGTACCATAGAGCCTGATGTGCGGAATGTGATCGAGATGCCGGAGGAGTACTGGAAGGCTATCCATCAGGGAATGCGGCAGGTGGTGCAGCGAAAGGTTTATTTCGATAATCTGGCGGTCAATGTGGCAGGCAAGACCGGTACGGCGGAGCAGATTTCCTCCCGGCCCAACCACGCGCTGTTTGTCTGTTACGCACCCTACGAGGAGCCGGAGATTACGATTACCACAAGGATTCCCTTCGGCTATTCGTCGGATTACGCCGCCCAGACGACCAAGAATATTATCCGGTATTACTATGGACTCGCGGAGGAGGACGAGCTGATCACCGGCGAGGCGATCGATCCTGAGGGAGGTATTTCCAATGAAATGTAAAGACTGCGTATTGATCAAGAGCTTTCCAAACGGGATTGCGTTACATCTGGATCCGGAAGCCGCCCTGGGGGATATCCTGTCGGAGCTGGCCTATAAGTTTTCCGAGGCCAGAGGCTTTTTCGGAAACGCCTCCACAGCGCTCTCCATCGAGGGCCGCCAGGTATCGGGAGCGGAGGAGATCCGGATCCTGGAGGTGGTTCGGGAGAACAGCGACCTGAATATCGTCTGTATCGTGGGAAAGGACGAGGCCACCAACAAGAACTTTATCAAGGCCCTGACCCATATGGAAAAAAAGCTTTCCGGAGGGGATGAGGGACAGTTCTTTAAGGGAAGTCTGAAAAACAGGGAGGTTCTGGAAACCGACAACAGTATTATTATCCTGGGGGACGTCTATCCGGGCAGCGCCGTAATCAGCGCCCGGAATATCATCATCCTGGGCGGCCTCTACGGGGAGGCCTACGCCGGAGGCAGCGGACAGCCCGACGCCTTTGTTGCAGCGCTTGAAATGGAGCCGGAGAGAATTAAAATCGGCGATTTCAAATATAAGATGGCTGCCAAGCAGTCGAAATGGGGGATTCACCCGAAGGTACAACCGAAAATCGCATATGTGAAAAACGAAAAGATAGTCTTTGAACTGTTTACCAAAGAGTTGCTGAGCGGTTTCTGAACGTTTTTGGGATCCGACCGGCGGGACGACAAAAATTCTTGGAGGTAGGAAGATGGAAAATCAGTTTTCCCAGGAGCCTGCCAAGGGCTCCGAAGTCATTGTCGTCACTTCAGGTAAAGGCGGCGTGGGCAAGACCACCACGACCGCAAACGTAGGTACAGGTCTGGCGAAGCTGGGGAAGAAGGTATGTCTCATCGACACCGATATCGGGCTCCGGAATCTGGATGTGGTGATGGGGCTGGAAAACCGCATCGTCTATAATCTGGTGGATGTTGTGGAGGGGAGCTGCCGGGTCAAGCAGGCCCTGATCCGGGACAAGCGTCATCCGGGGCTTTATCTGATGCCCTCGGCCCAGACGAGGGATAAATCCGCCGTGACGCCGGGGCAGATGGTCAAGGTGATCGAGCATCTGAAGGAGCAGTTCGACTATATTATCCTGGACTGTCCAGCGGGTATCGAGCAGGGCTTCCAGAACGCCATCGCCGGAGCGGATCGGGCTCTTGTGGTAACTACCCCGGAGGTTTCCGCGATCCGGGACGCGGATCGGATCATCGGCTTATTGGAGGCCAACGGCTTTCAGAAGATGGATCTCATCATCAACCGTCTGCGGATGGATATGGTAAAGCGGGGCGATATGATGTCGGCCCAGGACGTGGTGGATATTCTGGCGATCCCGTTGATCGGGATTATTCCCGACGACGAAAACGTTGTCATTGCGACGAATCAGGGGGAACCCCTGGTCGGGGGAGAGAGTCCGGCTGGCCAGGCCTACGCCAACGTCGTGCAGCGGGTTCAGGGGCGGGATATCCCGTTCCTCAACTTTGAAAAAGGCATTTCCTTCTGGACCAGGGTGTCCGGTATCTTTCATAAAATCTAGGCAGGGGGTAGAAGCATGAGACATTTCTTCCGCAGAAAGAGCTCCCGCCAGGTCGCGAAGGACAGGCTGAAGATCCTGCTGATCTCCGACAGGATTAATTGTTCTACGGAAATGATGGAGCAGATTAAGACGGATATCGCCAGGGTGATATCCAAGTACATGAGGATAGATTCCGAAAACATGGAGATCCAGATCAATACGAAGGGAAGCAAAACCGGACGGGGAGGGAAGCCAAGCCTCTGCGCGACGATTCCCATCGTTGACGTCTCCGTGCCGGACGCGAAGGGGCAGGAGATACCAAAGAACTGATTCTTCCCGCTTGTGTGGAGGCATAGGATGTTTACAAGGTTTAAGATACGGGATTATGATTTTAAATTAACTTTTATGACGGTGGCGCTGGCTGCTATCGGCGTCGTCGTCATCGGCAGCGCGGAGCCCTCGCTTCAGACCAGGCAGCTGGCCGGGGCGGTGGTTGGCGCGGCGCTGATGATCATTATTTCCTTTTTTAATTATACCTGGATTATCCGGCTGAACTGGGTTCTCTACGCCGTAAATCTGGGTCTTCTTCTGGCGGTAAAGTATCTGGGCTCGGAAGGAGGCGGGGCCCAGAGGTGGCTGGAGGTCGGTGGACTTCGTTTTCAACCGTCAGAAACCGCAAAAATTTTGTTGATTTTATTCTTTGCACAGTTTATTATGAAATATAGAAGCAAAATAAACACGGTTCGCATGATCGGAGCAAGCGTCGTTCTGATCGCGATTCCCTTTTATCTGATCTATAAGCAGCCTGATCTCTCCACAAGCGTCGTCGTGATTGTGCTGTTCTGCGTACTGATGTTCGCCGGGGGGATCAGCTGGAAGATCGTGATCGGAGCTATGGCCGTAGCCATACCGGCGGTAGCGCTTCTGGTATCCCTGGCGCTGGATCCGGATACTAATCTGGAAATTTTCAGGGGATTTCAGGTGGAGCGTATTCTGGGCTACCTCTATCCGGACGAGTATGCGAATACGACGGCTTATCAGCAGTTGAATTCGGTGACGGCGATCGCCTCCGGACAGCTGGACGGCAAGGGCTATTGCAACAACGAAATCACCTCCGTAAAGAACGGAAATTTTATTTCCGAGGCGGAGACGGATTTTATCTTTGCCGTTTTGGGGGAAGAATTTGGATTTAAGGGGAGTCTGGCGGTGATTTTGCTTTTGTTCGGGATCTCGCTGGAATGTATTTCGGTAGCGCGAAAGGCGAAGGATCTTGCCGGGACGATTATCGCGGCCGGCATGGGGGGACTGGTAGCCTTTCAGGGGTTCTGCAATGTGGGGGTTGCAACCTTTCTTCTGCCGAATACGGGATTGCCGCTTCCCTTTGTCAGCTACGGCCTGACGTCGCTGATGAGTCTTTTTATGGGGATGGGGTTTGTACTGAATGTCAGGTTACAGGCAAAAAAAGCGAAGTAGAGAGGGGTTTCAAAGGTATGAATATTGCATTGATTGCGCATGACGCAAAGAAAAAGCTGATGCAGAATTTTTGTATTGCCTACAGGGGGATTTTAAGCAAAAACGAATTGTACGCAACCGGTACTACCGGACGTCTGGTCGAGGAGGTCACAAACCTGAACATCCACAAGTTCCTGGCCGGCCATCTCGGCGGGGAACAGCAGATCGGCGCGCAGATAGAGCATAACCAGATGGATCTGGTGATTTTTCTGCGGGATCCTTTAAGTCCAAAGCAGCATGAGCCGGACGTCAACAATGTGGTAAAGCTCTGCGATATGCACAATATTCCGCTGGCCACCAATCTTGCCAGCGCGGAACTGTTAATCAAGTCTCTTGACAGAGGAGATTTAGAGTGGCGTGAAATGTACAAATAAAGAAAAGCGGGCAATCGGGGTATGTCTGCTGGCGGTGATCTGCTGTCTGTTTACCGGCTGCGGAAGTCTGGCCTACAGTATGCCATATGTGGCAGACTCGGATATCAGCAGCTTTAATGTGGTGTCAGGACAGGACGCCAGGACGGCGGTTCCCTTTGCCTCCGCGCTCTGTGTAGTCACGGGGGATGTGACGGCGAATACGGACGCCAATCTGGATCAGGCCTCCGCAGCCGCGCTTTTTTCCCTGGACGACTTGGAACCGCTGTATGCGAAAAACGTACATGAGGTATTGCATCCGGCCAGCCTGACCAAGGTGATGACGGCGCTGGTCGCTTTAAAATACGGCAGCCTGAACCAGCAGCTTACGGCTACGAGCAATTCGGTCATTACCGAGGCCGGGGCGGTGACCTGCAGCCTGAAGCCCGGGGATACCATGACCCTGGATCAGGCGCTGCGGATCATGCTGGTGTATTCGGCCAACGATGCGGCCATGATGGTGGCGGAAAACATCGGCGGTTCGGTGGAGCATTTTATCGAGCTGATGAACGAGGAGGCAAGACGCCTGGGCGCGACCAACACGAATTTTGCCAACCCCCACGGACTGACGGACGCCAACCATTACACTACGGTTTACGACTTGTATCTGATCTTCAATGAAGCCCTGAAATATGAGACCTTTACGGAGATCATCCAGATGACGGCCTATCAGACCGTTTATTATGATAAAAACGGGAAGGAAAAGAACTTCGACCGAAAGACGACGAACCAGTTCCTTCGGGGCGAGTATAACGCCCCGGCGAATGTCACGGTGATCGGGGGGAAGACCGGTACTACAAGCGCAGCGGGACATTGTCTGATGATTCGGGTCAGGGACATAAACGGCGCGCCTTATATCGCGATTGTGATGGGAACGCCCAGCGCGGAGGCCTTGTATGGGTCCATGATCGATTTGCTGGACGAGATTAATAAATAGAGGTTGTTTTTTGGGGGCTTATCCCTTATAATGGAGATAGCGGGTTTTACAATTTATATTACGATAGGAGGGCAATCCAATGGTTCAGTTAATCGTAGGAAATAAGGGGAAGGGAAAGACAAAACAGTTATTGGATAAGGTCAACAGCGAAGTCAAGGAGATTTCCGGCAATATCGTTTATCTGGATAAGAGCACGAAGCATATGTATGAACTCAACAATAAGGTTCGGCTGATCGATGTATCCCAGTTTATGCTGGGGAACACCGATGCGTTTCTGGGGTTTGTGGCAGGCGTGATCTCCCAGGATCACGATGTACAGCAGATGTATTTTGACAGCTTTTTGAAAATTGCCTGTCTGGAAGGACAGGATATCACAGCCGCGATCGGTAAACTGGAAAAGCTCAGCGCAAAATTTGAGGTAGATTTCATTTTGAGCATTTCCCTGGACGAATCCCAGCTTCCCGAGACGCTTCGGGATAAGGTAATCGTTTCTCTCTAAGATAAAAAGGAAAGCAACAAAAGCCTCGGTCAATCCGGGGCTTTTGTACAGAGGCGGGTCATTTGGCAAAGAATACCAAAATCAAAAAGTATCGAAAGCCCTTAAATCTGAATATCGGCATGGTGATTTTCGGCGCTATTTTTATCTATGTGATCGTCTGTGTCATCATGTATTTCCAGACCAGCCATATCGTTCGATACGAGGTGCAGGAGGGCTCTCTTGCCACCAATAATACCTACCGGGGCGTGATCCTCCGGGAGGAGACGGTGATCTATAATCCTACGGCGGGGTATGTCAATTATTATGCCAGGGAGGGCGAGCGGGTAGCAAAGAACGCCCTGGTCTTTATCGTAGATGAGACGGGGCGGCTCAGTGAAAATCTGGACGCCGCGGCGCTGGGGGAAAACAGCCTCAGCGAGAGAGAGCTTTCCGAATTCCGCAGCGAGATCATCAATTTTGTACATAGCTTTGACAGCGCCCATTACGACAGCACCTACGACGTCAAGCACTCCCTGAAGAACACGGTTCTGAAGATCGCGAACGTCAATATGCTGAACAGCGTCAGCAGCCTGAATGCCGGAGTCGGCGTAGTGCAATACTCTTATTCGCCGGTTACGGGAGTGGTTTCCTACTGGACGGACGGCTACGAGGAGCTGAAGGCCCAGGAGATCACGGAGGCTACCTTCGACACGAAGGAGGGCTACGAGAAAAAGCAGATGCTGAGCAATTCTCTGATGGCGGCGGGCGACGCGGTTTATAAAATCTGTACCAGCGAGGATTGGTCCCTTGTGATTCCCATGGACGACATTGTCCGGGCGGCGCAGCTCCAGGAGGATGGCGTCGTAAAGGTGCGTTTTCTGAAAAATCAGTATGAGTCCTGGGCGGAGGTTCAGATGCTGACGAACACGGACGGAAAGACTTATCTGCGGCTGGATTTCAACAATTCCATGGTAACCTTTATCAACGACCGTTTTCTGGATGTGGAGCTGATCCTGGAGGACGAAACCGGGCTGAAGATCCCCGTGTCCTCCATCGTGCAGAAGGAATTTTACCTGATTCCGGAGGATTTTGTGATTCCCGGAGGCAACAGCGGCGGGGACAGCATCCTGCGTCAGTGCTATCTGGAGGACGGAACGATTTCCAGCGAACAGCTGGAGGTAGAGGTCTATTACTTCGACAGCGAGACGAAGGAATATTATCTTGACAGCTCTCTTCTGGACGCCGGAACCGTCCTTTATCGGCTTGACAGCCAGGAGACCTATACCGTGAGCAAGAGGGCGACGCTGATCGGCGTTTACAATATGAACAAGGGCTACGCGGACTTCAAGCAGATCAATATTCTCTATCAGAACGACGAGTACGCCATCGTAAAGTCCAATACAAAATACGGTCTCAACGTGTACGATTATATTGTGCTGAACGCGGAGGCGGTGATCGACGATCAGCTGATCAACCAATGAGGGCATTCTTCCGCACAAGGAGGTAAAAATGATTCGCGATAATCTGGAAGCGGTTCGGGAGCAAATCAGGCAGGCCTGTCAAAGGGCAGGAAGGGAAGAGACTGATGTAAACCTGATCGCCGTGAGCAAGACAAAACCGCTGGAGCTGCTGCGGGAGGCTTATGAGGCCGGAGCCCGGGACTTCGGGGAAAACAAGGTGCAGGAGCTTGCGGAAAAAATGCCGCAGCTGCCTGATGACATCCGCTGGCATATGATCGGGCATCTGCAGAGAAACAAGGTAAAGTACCTTGTGGGTCGGGTCTATCTGATCCACAGCGTGGACTCCCTGAGGCTGGCGGAGGAGATCAGCCGGGAGGCCGTAAAAAAACAGGCGACCGTCCGGATCCTGCTGGAGGTCAATGTGGCGGGGGAAGAGGGTAAGTACGGAGTAAGCGTCGAAGAAGCCCCGGCTCTTGCCGCCGCTGTGGCGGCGCTCCCCGGAATCCGCGTGGAAGGGTTGATGACAGTAGCGCCTTTTGTGGAAAATCCGGAAGACAATCGTGTCATTTTCCGAAAATTGAGACAATTGTCTGTTGACATAGAGCGGAAAAACATTGATAATGTTAATATGAGTGTTCTCTCCATGGGTATGACGGGAGATTATGCCGTCGCTGTGGAGGAGGGCGCGTCTTATGTAAGAGTTGGCACAGGTATTTTCGGCCAGCGGGATTACGCCAAACGTCAGTCTGATGAAAACGACGGCGGAAAGGTATGGTTATAGTGTATGGGAGTAATGGACAAGTTCTTGAATTACATGAAGCTGAACGGAGAAGAGGACGACGAATATTTCGACGAGGATTATCTGGATGACGACGAGGAGCTTGAGCCCGCGCCTGCCAGAAAAACTCAGGTACAGCGGGCGAAGGAGGAAGAGGAGCCTGAGGACAGAAGCCCCAGGAAACCGGTGTCCTCCGGAAAGATCACTCCGATCAAGCAGCCTGCCTCCCGCCGGGCCCAGAATAACGGCACCGGGATGGAGGTCTGCGTGATCAAGCCGACCTCGGTGGAGGATGCCAGAGAGATCACGGAAACCCTGCTGGCGAACCGCACAGTGGTTTTGAACCTGGAGGGACTGGATGTGGATATCGCCCAGCGGATTATCGACTTTACCAGCGGTTCCTGTTTCGCGATCGGCGGCAACCTCCAGAAAATTTCACTTTATATTTTTATTATCACGCCGGCCAGCGTAGATATTTCCGGTGATTTTCAGGATATTTTCGGCGGTTCCTTTGAGATGCCGTTGAACGGCTGAGGCTTCGGAGTAAAATACGGTCGGGGAGAAAGAGATGGCGGAGAGACTGACTTTTTTATACAATAAAAAGCCCTGTTACGATATTGTGTTCGACCAGTCCTACGAGGGGTTGGCGGAGGAGCTGGAGGGCTTGGGCTTCGGGGACAAAAGAATCTGTATCGTTACGGATTCCAGGGTGGATCAATATTACGGCGGACAGGTGCTGGAGCTTTTACAGGGGCGCTGCAGGAAGGCGGTGAAATATGCTTTCCCCGCTGGGGAAGCGAACAAAACCCTGGATACGGTAAGGGAAATTTATCGTTTCCTGATCGAGGAGGGGTTTGATCGAAAGGATTTGCTTCTGGCGCTGGGCGGAGGCGTGGTCGGGGACGTAACCGGGTACGCGGCGGCTACCTATCTGCGGGGAATCGATTTTATCCAGCTGCCCACCAGTCTGCTGGCTCAGGCGGACAGCAGCATCGGCGGAAAGACCGGGGTGGATTTCGACGGCTATAAAAATATGGTGGGGGCTTTTAAGATGCCCCGGCTGGTTTATATGAATATCAGCGTTCTGGCGACGCTGGAGGACAGACAGTTCTTCTCCGGCTTCGGCGAGGTTATGAAGCACGGCCTGATCCGGGATCAGCTGTTTTACGAATGGCTCATCGAAAACATGTATGAAATCTGCGAGCGGAAGCCTGACGTGCTGCAGGAGATGCTGATTCGCAGCTGCAATGTAAAGAAGCTGATTGTGGAAAAGGATCCTACGGAGCAGGGGGAGCGGGCGCTTCTGAATTTCGGGCATACCATCGGCCACGCCATCGAGAAGGCAAAGCATTTCGAGCTGTATCACGGCGAATGCGTGGCCCTGGGCGCTGTGGCGGCGGCCTATATTTCCTGGAAGCGGGAAATGCTTTCCATGGAAGAATACTATGAGGTTCGGGATATGTTTGTGCCCTTTTACCTGCCGATCTCGATAGAGGATATCGATCCGGAGGAGATTCTTCGGCTGACAAAGTCGGACAAGAAGATGGAGACCGGTAAGATTCGTTTTGTACTGCTGAAAAAAATCGGGAAGGCCGTAATCGATACCACGGTGACGGACGAGGAAATCCTGGCGGCGATCCGGGAAATTCATTTCAGCGACGAGGATGCCCATGCGTAAAAAAGCTTTGATGTCTGTAATCGATTTTCTGGTCGCGGCGGTTCTGCTGGCTGTCGATCAGCTCACCAAATATTGGGCTGTTGTCCGTCTCAAGGGTGAGCCTGCCATTGTCCTGATTCGGGACGCGCTGGAATTAAGCTATCTGGAAAACAGGGGATCCGCCTTCGGTATGCTGCAGAACCAGAAATTTTTTCTGCTTTTTGTGGGCTGTGTGTTTCTGCTGCTGATCTTGTTTTTCCTGTTTAAGCTGCCGACGGAAAAGAAATTTATCCCGACCCATATCTGCCTGGCGGCGGTGGTTGCAGGCGGCATCGGCAATATGATCGACCGCCTTCGTTTCGACTATGTGGTGGATTTTATTTCCTTTGTGCTGATCCATTTCCCGGTCTTTAACTTTGCGGACTGCTGTATCGTCGTGGCGGTGGCAGGGCTGTTTATTCTGTTCCTGTTTGTCTACCAGGAGACGGATTTGGAGTTTTTGAGCTTTAAACAGAACAAATACCGGAAGCTGAAGTGAGAAAGATAGAATGGATTGTTTTCGGTTTGAAATAACGGAAGAGATGGAAGAGGAGAGGATCGATAAGTGTCTGGCAATGCTTGTCGATTCTTTGTCGCGCTCTTATATCCAGAAAATGATAAAGGAGAACGGGGTCACCGTAAACGGGGCGGCGGTAAAAGGCAGCTTTCGCGTCCGGGAGGGCGATACCGTGGAATTTTCCCTTCCGGAGCCGGTCTGCCCCGCGATCGAGCCGGAGGACATCCCGCTGGATATCCTTTATGAGGACGGGGACGTCATCGTAGTCAACAAGCCGAAGGGGATGGTGGTACATCCTGCCGCAGGGCATTACAGCGGCACGCTGGTAAACGCCCTCCTTTATCACTGCGGGGACAGCCTCTCCGGCATCAACGGCGTAATGCGGCCCGGGATCGTCCACCGGATCGACATGGATACCACAGGCTCTATCATCGCCTGTAAGAACGACGCGGCCCACAACAGTATCGCCCTCCAGTTAAAGGAGCATTCCATCGTAAGGCGCTATCACGCGATCTGCCACGGCGTTCTGGAGCAGGAGGAGGGAACCGTTGACGGATCCGTCGGAAGGCATCCGACGGAACGCCGGAGGATGGCGGTAAACGAAAAAAACGGGAAACCTGCGGTCACCCACTACCGGGTTTTGAAGCGCTTTCGGGACTATACCTATATCGAGTGCGTCCTGGAGACAGGCAGGACGCACCAGATTCGGGTGCATATGGCCAGTATCGGCCATCCCTTGCTGGGGGACGGGGTCTATTGCAGCTTAAAGAGTCCTTTCCGGCTCCAGGGGCAGACCCTGCACGCAAAAATCCTGGGCTTTCGGCATCCGTCCACGGGGGAGTATATCGAGACGGACGCGCCGCTGCCGGAGTATTTCGAGCATTTGCTGAAGATACTGAAGTAAATGATTTCCTGTTTACAAATCGAAGGCTGTGGGAAAGAACTAATGTAAATTGTTTTCCTGAATCGGTAAATTATGGTGTAAAATAGAGCTTTCTTTCCAAAATGGCGTAGTTCGCCGGGAATGAACTTCAGGTGAAAGAGCTTTGTTTCAGAATAAAGGATGGAAAAGAGTTAACAGGAGGAATCAACGATGAGAAGGCAGATTGCTATATTTCTGACGGTTCTGGTCAGCCTGCTTTTCTCCGGCTGCGGAAAAGACTCCGACGCGCCGTCCGCGCCGGAAACGAATCAGGAAGCCGTACCATGGAGGACGGAGGGCTTTGCCCTGCCGGGGACATTGGAAGAAGATCCTCTCTGGGCGGAGCGGTATCAGCCCTGGGAGCATGAGATCGTCTCAGGGGAGGAAACGGGCGGCTTGGGGCGCTGGGCTTCAGGCTCACGCGGCGAGCTGATCTGGTACTTTGGCCAGGAGAGGGACGCAGACGGCGAATTTGTCCGGGGTTCCGAGGGAAACTATTATCTGGAAATTTATGATACAGGAAACGGGGAGTCCGAGGTAGAGCGCTTTTCGCTGAAAAGTCTGGGCCTGGAGAGCGCGCTGGGGTATCTTTGCGACATGGATCTGTACGACCGCGGGCATTATGTGTTCCGCTTTGTGGATTATGAGCGGGACGAAGAGGGCGTATGCCGTCAGACGCAGGACAAAATGATCTTCACGGATCTTGCGGGCGACGTCTGGTCTCTGGAGCTTTGGCCGTTTTATCTGGAAAAGGAAATCGAACAGGAAAGCCTTGAGAACCTGGCGGAAGAGTTTCTGGGCGCTCCGATCCTGCAGTCCGTCTCCTGGGGCTTAAGCGGGAAGGACGGTATTTATGTGATGTATCCGGGTCTGGCCGGATTTTGTCTCCTCGACGGATCGGGAAATATTCTGCTGGAATATGAGGCTCCCGACGACAGGCAGCCCATGGAACCCCTGCGCACTTCGGACGGGGAACTGATTTTTCCCGTCTATGACAACAGGGGAAAAAATTACGACTTCCTCTGGGCGGATATGTCGGAGGGCAGGCTGCGTTCTCTGGCTGTGACAGAGGCTGCGGCCCCTTCTATCAGCCGGATGTACGGTATGCTGGGGGACGATATCTATTACCGCTCAAGCGAGGGGACGGGGGAAGCGATCGTCCGCTGGAATATCAGAGACGGCAGGCGGACGCAGCTGTTTTCCCTGCGGACAGCCGGGATCGAGACGGGGTATGAGATCCTGCTGGCGCTCCGGGAAGGTCAGACGCCTGTGCTTCATCTGTCAAAAGTACAGGATGGAGAGCGAAGAGAATGGATTGCGGCTCTGACGGATCAGAAGCCTGCGGAGGAAGGGGCGATCCGGGTGGCCGATCTGACCGCTTTCCGCTTCAACAGCGATATCGTGGAGTCCTGCACACAGTCGGCGTCCCTGGAGACTCCGAGCTTTTCCTATGAATATGAAAACGCGTCCGAAAAGGAGGCCCGGGATCGGATTTTTGCCGAGCTTTCCCAGGGAAAGGGGCCGGATCTGTTGTTCCTGGATCGGGAGGATCTCTGTCTTTTACAGGAGAGGGGGCTTTTGCGGGAGATCGGGGAGTTGATTTCCCCGAAGCTTCTGGACGAGCTTCTGCCGGGCGCTCTGGAAAACGGAACCGTTGACGGAAGGCTTTACGGCGTGCCTGCGGCAGTCCGGGCGGAAACCCTGGCGGCCGCGGAAAGTGTCTGGATGTCGGATACCTGGAAGCTGGAGGATTTGATCGGCCTGATCGGGGAGGGAAAGCTTAGCGGAGCGATCCGTTCTCCCTGGCTCATGGGCGATTATCTGTCACCGTCCGTCGCAGTGACTACGTTCACGGCAAACTGTCTGGCGGATTCCTTCCTGATCGACTGGGGAAACCGGAAGAGTCATTTTGACGACGAGCGGTTCATCCGCCTGCTGGAATATACCGAGACGGATCATAGCCTCGTTACGGATGAAACGGGAGACTGGCTGGACGGCGGGGAAAGCATCCTCTGGGGATATTTCAGGAACGAAACGGATTTCCTTGATTTTTTTGAACATCTGGAGAAGGAAGAAGGCCGGATCATAGGCTACCCCACGGAGGGCGGCTGCGGAAGCTATCTGGTGGCGGACGGCGGTCTGCTCGCGGTAAACGCCAATCTTGCGGATCCGGAAGCCGTATCCTTATTTTTGGGGGTTTTGCTGGGGAAAGAGATTCAGGACAAGATAAAAAGCAATCCCTGGTATCTGAGCGTCCGAAAGCTGTCTCCGGAGGACTATATCGTAGAGGACGGCTCCGGCAGGCTCCTGTTTCTCGGAAATGCAAGTCTGGAGATACCGGTATTTGAGGATGGCTCCACCGCCCTCCACCGTGCAAAAGATTTTCTGGAAAGCTGCGTGGCACCTCCGCTGAACTATACCCAACTCAATCAGATCATCCAGGAGGAGCTGAGCGCCATGCACGCGGAGAGGAAATCCGCGGAAACCGCGGCGGAGATTATCAACAGCCGCATTCAGAACTATCTGGACGAAGGGAATTGAAATTGAAGCTTGCTTAATGAAAGGGAGCTAATGCTAACGGAAGAAGTACAGATGACTGAAGTGATTATGCAAATTCTGCTATTGTCTAAATCTTGAAGGTGGTGTATAATAGTAATCAGATAAAAGCATTCTTTTTTTGAAATTGCTTTTATACTTTAGCCGGAAGAGAGGGCGGATAATATGAATACAGTGATTACCATCGGAAGACAGTTCGGTTCTGCGGGCCGTGAAATTGGCGAAATGGTTGCGGATTATTTCGGAATTAAATGTTACGACAAGGAGCTTTTGAGCAGGGCGGCAAAGGAGAGCGGATTTTGCGAGGAGATGATCCAGAATCATGACGAGCGTCCCACCAATTCCTTCCTGTACAATCTGGTCATGGATACCTATTCCTTCGGCTACAACGCCTCCTCCTTTGTGGATATGCCCATCAGCCACAAGGTATTTCTGGCGCAGTTCGATACGATCAAGAAGATTGCGGAGGAAGGCCCCTGCGTTATTGTCGGCCGGTGCGCGGACTATGCCCTGGCGGATTACGACAATGTGGTAAATCTCTTTATCTACGGCGACGACAAGGCGAAAACAGAGCGGATTATGCAGAGGTATAATCTCAGCGAATCCAAGGCCAGGGACATGATTATCAAAAAGGACAAACAGCGCCAGAGCTACTATAATTATTACTCCTCCAAGAAGTGGGGCAGGGCGGACAGCTACGATCTCTGTATCAACAGCAGCGTCCTGGGGCCGGAGGGGACGGTAAGGCTGATCGTCCAGTATATTGAAGATTTTGAGAAGAAAAAGAACGAAAAAGCTTGACAAGTAAGATACCTCATGTTATCATATTAAGGTATGCCGCATGGCTCGGTAAAAGTGTGTCCGGAGCAGCCTTCGGACGCCACCAAAGTCAGCGAGTAATGTGGGGAAGCGGCCTGTGCGGGAGAGAGATTTCCCTCTGGTCGGCCGTGACTCATGAATAGGAGGTGCCTTAATATGTACGCAATTATTGCAACAGGCGGAAAACA
>JAMPIG010000006.1 GCA_023662875.1 Roseburia sp.
GTATGCACGGTGCTGTGAGAGGACGGCGGCTAGTCACCGCCTCCTACTCGATTCCTTATTGTATTTCTTCAGCTCTTCCGCATGGGCTCCAAGCTCCTTACAGATACTTCTTCAGCTCTTCCGCACGGGCTCCAGGCTCCTTACAGATACTGCTTCAGCTCCTCCGCGCGATCCAACGCCTCCCAGGGAAGGGAGACATCGCGGCGTCCGAAGTGGCCGTAAGCCGCCGTCTGCCGGTAGATGGGCCTCCGCAGGTCAAGCATCTTAATGATCCCCGCGGGCCGCAGGTCGAAGTTCTCCCGGATAATCTCCACCAGTCTGTCGTCCGGCAGCTTTCCGGTTCCGAAGGTGTCGATCATGATGGAGGTAGGCTGCGCAACGCCGATCGCGTAGGAGAGCTGGATCTCGCACTTGTCCGCCAGACCCGCCGCTACAATGTTCTTCGCCACATATCTGGCCGCGTAGGCGGCGCTTCTGTCTACCTTCGTGCAGTCCTTGCCGGAGAACGCGCCGCCGCCGTGACGGGCATATCCGCCGTAGGTATCCACAATGATCTTGCGTCCCGTCAGACCCGCGTCTCCCTGCGGCCCGCCGATCACAAAGCGGCCTGTGGGGTTGATGAAAAACTTCGTATTCTCGTCGATCAGCTCCCCGGGCAGCACCGGATCCAGCACATACTTCCGGATATCCTGATGAATCTGCTCCTGGCTGACCTCCTCGTCATGCTGGGTGGAAAGCACGACCGCCTCCAGGCGCACCGGGTGCCCCGCCTCGTCATACTCCACGGTTACCTGACTCTTCCCGTCCGGCCTCAGATAGCTTAATGTGCCGTCCTTGCGCACCTTGGCCAGCTGCCTTGTCAGCTGATGGGCCAAAGAGATCGGATAGGGCATCAATTCCGGCGTCTCGTTGGTGGCATAGCCGAACATCATACCCTGATCTCCCGCGCCGATGGCCTCAAGCTGCTCGTCGCTCATCCCGGACTCTCTGGCTTCCAGCGCCTTGTCTACTCCCATGGCGATATCAGGGGACTGCTTGTCCAGCGCTACCAGAACGGCGCAGGTATTTCCGTCAAAGCCAACCTGAGAGCTGTTATAGCCGATCTCGTTCACTGTCTTGCGCACGATGCCCGCGATATCCAGATTGGCCTTTGTGGTAATCTCTCCGGTCACCAGCACAAAGCCGGTGCAGCTGGCCGTCTCGCAGGCCACGCGGCTCATGGGATCCTGCTCCATGCAGGCGTCCAGGATCGCGTCAGAGACCGCGTCGCAGACCTTGTCGGGATGTCCTTCCGTCACAGATTCCGAAGTAAATAAATGTTTTTCCATATCTTTTCCTTCCTTTCTTTTGTGAAAAATAAAAAGTCCGCTTATCAAATAAGCGGACCATTCATCTCTCGATATGTAATCCTCTTATTGTTCGACGCAAAACTCGCTCAGGGGGGGCACCTTCCCATCCGGGGGTTGCCGTGGCTTCATCGATCCTATGTATCTCCACCAACTCTGAATAAGAGAAATCCTATAAAATTTTCTATGCCTATATTACTACAGGTTCCCCGCGCTGTCAACCGCTATTTTGACGGAAAATCCGGCCGACTTTGAAATTCGTCTTGAATGTGCGGTTGGAATGGAATATAATATCAAGTGGCGGACTTAAAGGTTGTCCGTCGTTTGCTTTCGATATGGGTGAGACGAGAATACGGGAGGGGATAAAGATGCCAAAGGTAAGTGTCATTGAGAAAAGAGTCTGGGATATTGAGGGGTTTCAGATCAGAATCATGCAAAACGGCGTTGATGTACGGGGGGATAAGATTCTTCCCAAACAATATGAAGCCGTGAAAAGATCCAAAGATCCTTTTACGGTATCGGAGTGGAAAGCAAAATTTCAATCCCAGTTCCCTGGTTACGACGTCGAGGTGCTTGACGCGGATGGCGTTGCTGTCAGGGGAAACACTCTGTTGAGCACGGTAAGAGATACCTATCGTTTTTAGGCGGAGGGTAATTGGATTCCTGAAAACGGTTGAATTTTGGAAACGGCTGCGTTATACTGTATTCATTGAGAAGCCCCGGCAGGGCGATGGAGAAGTCCTCAAAAAGAGGGCGGCTCGCGGGTCGGCGGGAAGCCGATGAGGAATGCAGAAGCATTCGGCGGGCGGCGGTCACAGACCGCGGACTTATGGGGCGGGAAATTGCGGCCTGACCGGGAGAACAGGTTTTGGAATGGAAGAGGGTTTGGAGTGGAATGCCAGGAAGGCATTATGTCTTTGCAGATGGGAGACATAATGTCTTTTTTGCGCGAATCAGCAGAGTCCGGAGCTTTTCGGACACAGGCGCGCCGACACGAGCCGGTGTTCGGGAAAGCTTCGGACGAGCAACACGAACGAGGAGGAAAAGCCTTCCGAGTCTGCTGATTCATGCTTTTCGGAAAAGAACCTATTCAGAAAGGAAAGCTTTATGGAAGAACAGCTTCAGGACGGAGTCCTGATGAACAAGAAGGATATCCGGGAATTTTTCGACCGCCTGGCACCTCGCTGGGACGAGGATTTAGTGGTGGATCAGGCCAAAATCAACGGGATACTGGATTGCGGGGAGGTAAAGCCGGGGGCGAGGGTTCTGGATGTTGCCTGTGGTACAGGGGTGTTGTTCCCGTTTTACCGGGAGCGGCAGGTATCTCATGTCCTGGCGGTGGATCTCTCTCCGGAGATGGCGAAAATCGCGACGGCCAGGGCGGGCGGGCAGATCCGTGTGGTCTGCGGGGATATCGAGGGGATGGAGGGAACCGGGGATTATGACTGCTGTATGGTTTATAACGCCTTTCCGCATTTCCCGGATCCCGCCGGAGTGATTCGCTGCCTGGCCGGGTGGCTTAAAGCCGGAGGACATCTGACGGTGGCGCACAGCATGAGCGTCGAACAGCTGAACCGCCATCACGCGGGAGCCGCGGCGAAGGTATCCCGGGGAGCGATGTCGGCTGAGGAGCTGGCGGCGCTTTTCAGCCGCTGGTTCTCGGTGGATACGGCGATCTCGGACGAGGAAAAATATATTGTCTCCGGGACACTTCTGCGGAAGGGAGAGGACATCTGAGCATGAAGAGGGATCAAAGGCGGAGAGCGGGAAAGGGAATCGTACTGGTTGTGTTGGCCGCGGCTGTCGTCGCGCTGTCCTTTGTATGCCTGTTTGTCGGCTCGTCCCACCTGTCTTTTCAGGACTGCGTCGCGGCGCTCCGGAAAACCTCGGAGAATGCCGGGGATATTCGTATTATCTGGAATATCCGCATCCCCCGGGTGCTGGCGGCGGTTCTGGCGGGGGCGGGACTGTCGGTTTCCGGCCTGATCATGCAGACGACTCTGAACAACGCTATGGCCTCCCCCTCGACTCTGGGCGTATCCAACGCGGCGGTCTTCGGGGCGAACCTCTCGATTATCGCCTTTGCGGGCGGCTTTCTGGATACCGGCAATCATCTTGCGGGCTTTACGGCGGGGGCGAATCCTTATGCGGTCTCCCTGGTAGCCTTTCTGTTTTCCGCCCTGTCGATCTTGTTGATTCTGGGGCTCTGCAGACTTCGGGCCTTTTCGCCAAACGTAGTCGTGCTGGCCGGGATTGCCATGGGCTCTGTGTGGTCGGCGGGGACTACGTTATTACAGTTTTACGCGACCGACGTCGGTCTTTCGGCGGCGGTTATCTGGAATTTCGGCGATCTGGGACGGGCGACCTATCGGACGGACTGGATTTTATTGGCGGCGGTTGCGGCGGGGGTTCTGTTCTTTTGGCCGATGGCCTGGCGGTATAACGCGCTGTTAAGCGGCGACGCCATGGCCGCCAGCATGGGGATTTCGGTGGGGAGGCTGCGCTTTGTTTCCCTGCTGCTTGCCTCCCTGATCACGGCGGTCTGCGTGTCCTTCCTGGGGGTGATCGGCTTTGTGGGAATTATCTGTCCGCATGTGATCAAGAAGCTGCTGGGGCAGGATCACCGATATACCATCCCGGCCTCTGTGCTCAGCGGCAGCCTGCTGCTGCTTTTGGCGGACACCTTCTCCCGCAGCATGGGCGGCGGCTCGGCCCTTCCGGTAGGGGCGGTTACCACGCTGCTGGGAGCGCCCTTCTTTGCAGCGATTATTTTTGCGAGAAAGGAGGATTATTGATGCTTTGTATTAAGAACCTGTCCTTTCGCTATAGTCCCCGCAGGGCTCCTGTGCTGCAGGGGATCGACATGACGCTGGACGCCGGGGAAATCGGCATTCTGCTGGGGAAGAACGGCAGCGGTAAGACGACCCTGTTCCGGAATATTCTGGGCCTGTGCGCGCCGGAAAGCGGAGTCATCGAGTTTGACGGCAGGGATCTGGGAAAGATGACTCGAAAGGAGCGGGCGGAGATCGTCGCCTATGTCCCGCAGGACATCCGGTTCGGTTCGTTGAGCGTACTGGATTCGGTTCTGCTGGGGCGGGTGTCCCGCTTCGGGCTGCGGGCCGGACGGGAGGACTACGCGGCGGCGGAAAGGGTTTTGGCGGATATGGGGCTGGAGGGCCTCGCGGACAGAAATGTGGAGCAGCTGTCCGGCGGCGAGCGGCAGAAGGCGGCCATTGCCAGGGCGCTGGTGCAGGAGCCCAGGCTTCTCATCTTTGACGAGCCTACCGGCAATCTTGACATTGCCAACGAACAGTTGATTCTGGAGGAGGCCGGAAGGCTGGCCTGGGAGAAAAACATTGGTATTTTATGTTCCCTGCACGATCTGAATCAGGCGCTGAGCTTTGGCGATCGGTTCTTCTTTTTAAAGGAGGGAACCGTCCGGTATTCCGGGGGCCGGGAGCAGTTTACGGAGGAAATCATCCGGGATGTGTTTGGCGTCTCGGTGAGAATTTTGGATTATGAGGGGGAGAGGATTATAGCGGGTAATGCGCGCAAAGATCATATAGAGAAGAAATCATACAAGGAGGAAGATTGAAAATGAAAGGCGGCAGTTTTACAAAGTCGGAACAGATAATTAGAAGGAAAAAACGGACGGCGCTGCTCCTGGCAGCTGGAATGCTTCTTTCGTTATGCGCCTGCGGCGCACAGCCGACGGAGAACTCCGATACGAAGGAGCGGATCGAGAGCACGGGTATCGAGGACTCTGCGCCGGCTCCAGCCGGGGCTTCGGCTGACGGAAAAGCAGAGAGCGCGGAAGGAACGGCATCAGGGCAGGACGGATCTGCGAGCGGTGAAAACGCCGGGGGCTTCGGGGCGGCAGGCCAGGCGGATCCCGCGGGGGAGGTTGTCATAACGGACATGATCGGCCGGGAGGTTACGATTGTTCCGGGCAGCTATAAGCGGGTGGTTTGCATCGGCGCGGGCGCACTGCGGATGTACTGCTACGTAGGGGATACGGCGCTGCTTTGCGGCGTCGAGGACATCGACAACACAAGCCTGGAGGAGAGACCGAAGATGTTTGACGGAGTGGCGAGACCTTATGTGCTCGCTTTCGGGGATGTGTTCGCCGATCTGGATTCCTGCGGCGTAGGCGGCCCCAATGCCCAGGCGGCGGAGGCGGAAAAGATTCTGTCCTGTAATCCGGACATCGTTATTTCAGAATACGAGGATGTGGAAAAAGAGGACGCGCTGCAGGAGCAGCTTGGAGTCCCCGTTATTACGCTGCGGTCCGGTGCGGACGGGGTGTTTGATTCTGCCTTTGGTCAGACCATGACCATGCTGGGCGAAATTTTTTCGGCGGAGGAAAAGGCGGAGACGCTGGTCTCTTTTATCGAGGCGGAGCGGGCGGAGATTGAGCGCCGGACGGCGTCCATAGCGGAGGAGGAGAAGCCCGGCGTCTATATCTGCGGGCTTGGAAACTGGGGAACGACCAATCACCTGATGACGGCGCAGAAATATATTTCCTTTACCGTGGCGAATATCAGGAACGTAGCGGAGGGGCTGGCTTCCGACGGCATCCAGCCGGTAGAAGAGGAAAAATTTGTGTCCTGGGGAGAGGATATGGATATCATGATTATCGACGCGGCTGCCATGAAGAATATCCGGCCTCTCTACGCGGAGGACAGCGCCATGTTCGACAGCTGCAAGGCCTGGCGGGAGGGAGAGGTATATCTCCAGATGGCCTATAACGCTTACTATACGAATTATGAGACCGCGCTGATCAATACCTGGTATCTGGCGAAAACCGTTTACCCGGAGGCCTTTGAGGATATCAATATGACGGCGAAGACCAACGAGATTACAAAGGCCTTCCTGGGCCGCGAGCTGGCGGAAGAGATTTTCGCCTGCCCTAACAGCTTTGGCGGCTACCAGAGGATTGACACGGGGAGTTTTTTTGAGTGACTTTTTTCGCAGGGAATCTACGACTTGGACGATATGATATGCTGTATTCGATTTCCAGAAATTCGGGGAGAAGCCTTTTGATGTAAGGGCTTCTCTTTTTTTTAATTTAGTAAGATAGTCTGGGTGAGAGGATGCCGTAAATTCAGAACGACTCGAAGGATCCGTTCCGGGTTTTTTCAGTAGAGTGCAGGTTAGTGTGAAATCAATCGCTTCCCAGATAGCGATAGAGATCGATAGAGATCGAATATTTCCAAAACTCGCATATTCTTGTCATATCGGTATGTATCATGTATAATAGAATCCAAGAGAGGATTCTATTATACAGGGGCTATAATAGAATCCAAGAAAGGATTCTATTATCCAGGGTCTGTAATAGGATCCAAGAGCTATAATAGAATCCAAGTGTTATAAAAATCCAAAGGCGCAACAGAGAAAGCGGAAGGAGGGAAGCGATGGATATCCGTTTGTTCGATAATGATGAGGATGACGGCCAGCTGAGCATGTTTGATCTGGGAGAGGACGTGGAGAGGCTTCAGGAAGCACCTGACGACAGGCTTTCCGGGGAGAAGGAACTGCCGGTATCAGGAAGCGCGGGAATTCGGATTTCCAGGTGCAGCAGCTGCGGAAAAATGCTTTTTGTACGGGAAGAAGAGGGCGGTTACCGCGCAGTCTGCAATGCCTGTCAGATCAGTTACACTCAGCGGGCCTGAACTGTCTGTGTCTCGGGATGGGGGGAAGAGCCGACCCGCCCGCTGCGGTGCCGGGACGAAAGAGGCGGGCAAGGAAGGGGCAGGCTGTCGTCGGTGCGCCGGTATGTAGGAGCAGATCCCCTGCCAGCGCGTCGAGACAGGCAGGGGGTCTGCCGTTGCGGCGGAAGGAGAGAGGCTGACAAGGCAGGAGCAGAAGACAGGTGAGGAGGTGTGGAATGGAGTTGAAATTGGCAGCGATTTTCAGTGATAATTGTGTACTGCAGAGGAACCGAAATATTATTGTTTTTGGAACCGGCGAGGAAGGGAAAACGGTGGAGGCTGTGCTTTCCGGAAGAAAGCTGGGAAGCTCAGTGGAGCAGATGGCCAGGGGCAGGGGAGTTGTGAAGGACGGGAGATTTGAGATCCTGCTTTCTTCCCTGAAAGCGGGAGTGGAGCATACGCTTACCGTGACGGACGGGACGCAGCAGGTCGTGCGCCGGAATATCGCGATCGGCGAGGTCTGGCTTGCGGGAGGGCAGTCCAACATGGCGTTCGAGCTGAAGGACTGTGCGGAGAGCAGGGTGCTGAAGAAGCCGTCTAACAGTATGCTGCGGTTTTATAATATACCGAGGCAGGCCTATCAGGATGAAGCGTTCTTTCGGGCGGAAGAGGAGTCGTCCTGGGAGTGCTTCGGCGGGCCGGGAACGGAGCATTGGTCTGCGGTGGGATATTTCTTTGCCGCAAAGCTGTATGCGTCGGTCAGGGTGCCGATCGGTATCATCGGCTGCAACTGGGGCGGGAGTCCCGCGGCTGCCTGGGTGCCTGAGGATCTCCTGGCCGGGGACAGGGAGCTGAAAATTTATGTGGATCAGTATGAGGAGGCTGTGGCCGGAAAGTCGGTGGAGGATCAGCTTCGGGAATATCAGGAGTATGAGGTCTATCAGAAAAAGTTTGATAAGCGGGTAGCGTCCTGCTATGCCAGGAAGCCGGATATGGACTGGGAGGAGGTTCTGAAATATGCGGGAGAAAATAGATGGCCCGGGCCTATGTGCTGTAAAAATCCCTTCCGTCCCGGAGGTCTGTATCAATGTATGCTGCGCCGGATTATCCCCTATACCCTGAAGGGATTTCTTTACTACCAGGGGGAGAGCGATGAAAACAGACCTCATTTATACAGGAAACTGCTCGCCGGCCTGATCGGTCGGTGGCGGGAGGACTGGGGGGACGACAGGCTGCCGTTTCTCTTTGTTCAGCTTCCGATGTTCAAGTACCGGAAGGATCCGGATTATAAAAACTGGTGTCTGATCCGGGAGGCGCAGAACAGAGTACAGGATACGGTTAACTATACGGCGATGACCTGTATCATCGATCTCGGCGAGCTGAATGAGCTTCATCCGAAGCGGAAGAAGGAGGTAGGCGAGCGGATGAGCGCGCAGGCGCTGAAGCTGGCCTATGGTATGAAGGATGTGCCCGATGCGGTATTCCCGCAGTTGGACTATGCAGACATCCTGGACGGAGAGATCGTTTTAAGGATCCGGGGCGCAGGAGACGGGCTCTGCGTTCACAGACCGGTCAGGCCGGAGATTATACCGCCGTCGCGGCGAATGTTCATCAACCAGCCCCCAAAGAAGAAAGAAGAACCGCTGCCTCCGGCGGACAAGCTGGGCTTTGAAATTGCAGGGGAGGATGGGAGATATGTGGCGGCGAAGGCTCAGATTGAGGGAGATAAGATTATTCTCTCCGGCCGGGGCGTGAAAAGTCCCAGATATGCCAGATATCTTTGGACGAATTATGGCGAGGTATTTGTCTACGGAAAGAATGGACTGCCTCTGGCACCCTTCCGAACCAGCAGGGAGGACGGCTTTCAATTTCCGGAGGGTTAAGTGCGCTTGAGGGCGTTTTATGGGACTGAAAGTCAGGGCGCAGCTCTTGCCGATGTATTTATCTGAGGCGGCCTGTTGGTTTTGCGGACGGCGAGTTTTTTTAATCGTGCCGAAATGATACGCCAAAAGCTATTTCAGGACGCCCCGGCGTTTTCCAGAAAACGGAAAAGCTCGTCTACCGCCGCCTCATAGTCGGAGAGGCGCTGGGCCTTCCGGACTTTTTTCAGAGGCCGCCCTGCGCCGCTGCCGTCGGGCAGCAGGAAGGTCCAGAGATCCTTCATTTTATAGAGGGTGTTGGTATCGCCGGACATGATTCGGCGGTAGCCCTCCAGGATGTCGTCATGGAAGGCCCGCAGGGTAGTCAGGGAGTCGTCGCCGTTTATCATGCCGGGCCGACGAAGAAGACCGCGCCCCAGCATGACGGTATCCGTGTCCGGCTGCTTCGCGAGAAGCCAGCCCAGGCTGCCATATTGCAGGGAGCCGGAATCCAGGGAAAGGATATCACCGTTATAGCAGACGGGAAAGCCCGGAACGGCGGAAGCGGCCTGAAAGGCTTCGATATGGACGCGGCCGCCGTAGCCCTCACGCTGGAGACGGGGATGTATGATAAGCTCCTTTAAGGGAAATTTATGGTAAAGGGCCAGGAGTCTTTCCCATTCGGCCGGTTCCGTCAGGCCGATCCGGGTTTTGACGGAGATAGGGACAGGACACCGGGAGAAGATTTCGTCCAGGAAACGCTCCAATTCCCCGGGTACGCTTAAAAAACCTGCGCCCCGTTTTCGGGCGACGACAGTGCCGGAGGGGCAACCCAGGTTCAGGTTGACCTCCCGGTAGCCGTAGGAAGCGGCGGTTTTTGCGATATCCAGAAAAATATCCGTCTGATTGGTCAGGATCTGGGGGACGGTATTCATCCCGGCGTTATGCTCAGGCAATATTTCCTGGCGTTCCCGGCCGCTCATGTTCCGGTTGGAAAGAAAGGGTGTGAAATATTTTTCCACACCCCCATAGTGTCTGCAATATGCCTGTCTGAAATTATAGGTTGTAATGCCCTCCATAGGGGCGAAATAATATCGCATGAAAGACCTTCGCCGGAACTTATTTGTTCCAGAGCTTGATGGTTTTGATTAACTTCGTTTTTGTCGCGTCGTCCATCTTGGAGGCAAGCTGCAGCAGCTCGTTATCCAGCGCGGTAGGCCGGTAATCGGGCGCGATCCTGCCGATCAGGGAGTCCAGGGAGATATTCATCAGGCGCGCGTAATAGATCAGCACGCGCAGGGACATGGCGGTCCGGTTGTTTTCAACGTTGCTTATGTAGCCGGGCGTTACGTTCAGGGCCTTTGCAACTTCAGCCTGTGTCAGATTCATCTGGATGCGCAGCTCTTTTACCTGTGCGCCAAGGTTTTCAAATTGATCGTTGCTCATGATTTTTTTCCTCCGAAAAGTGAATGTCAGACAGTTCATTAGCTATAGTATACATTATTTCGTTCAATTTGAATAGTCCTAACTTTATTTTTCTGAAAAAGTTCCGCACTTTTCATCTTGACATTGCTTTGACACGTCAATATAATAAAGTATCTTGACGCGAAACAGAACGATACACGGAGGTTGACGATGGGACACTTGACAGAGATCAGATGGCATGGCCGGGGCGGCCAGGGGGCAAAGACGGCGGCGTTGCTGCTGGCGGACGTGGCCTTTCAGGCGGGCAAGCAGGTACAGGGCTTCCCGGAGTACGGCCCGGAGAGAATGGGCGCGCCGATTACGGCCTATGACCGGATCAGCGACAGCGAAATCAGGGTGCATTCCAATATTTACGACCCGGATTATGTGGCTGTGGTGGACGACACCCTGCTGCATTCGGTGGACGTGACGGCAGGCTTGAAGCCGGAGGGCGGGATTCTGATCAATACGGAGAAAAAACCGGAGGAGATTATCCCGCTGCTGAAGGGTTATCCGGGGAAGATTTACCTGCTGGACGCCCGTAAGGTTTGTATGGCGACCCTGGGACAGTATTTTCCCAATACGCCCATGCTGGCGGCTATGGTAAAGATCTCCGGCGTCATGGAGACGGACGTGTTTCTGAGAGAGATGGAGGAGTCCCTGCAGCATAAATTCGCGAGAAAGCCGGAGGTTCTGGAGGGGAACAGAAAGGCGCTGAGGCTGGCGCTGGAGGAGGTAGTGGAATGTCGTTAAACGCATCCGAGATCAATGAGAAGACGAGATGGCAGGATATGACGGAAGGACTGCAGATCTATGAGGCGGCTACCTCCCGGCAGTTCTGCACCGGAGAGTGGCGCACCCGGACGCCGGTGGTAAACTGGGAAAAGTGTAAGCAATGCCTGCTCTGCGTTCCCTACTGTCCGGACAGCTGTATTCCGGTCAGGGGTAATCAGAGGGAGGAGTTTGATTATGATCATTGCAAGGGATGCGGCATCTGCGAGAAGGCCTGTCCCTTCGGCGCGATCGAGATGAAGGAGGGAAGAGGAGGAGAGCTTACATGAGCCGATCAGATAACGAAGGACTGTCCCATAAACCGGACAGCATAAAGAAAAGCACAGGCCGGAAAACCCGCATGTCCGGCAACGAAGCGGTCGCCCACGCGATCCGGCAGATCAACCCGGATGTGATGCCGGCGTTTCCGATTACGCCGTCTACGGAGATCCCGCAGTTTGTGGCGTCCATGATTGCAAACGGGGAGATCGATACGGAGTTTATCCCCGTGGAGAGCGAGCATAGCGCCATGAGCGCGACCATGGGTGCCTCCGCGGCGGGGGCGAGGGCGATTACCGCCACGTCCTCCTGCGGGCTGGCGCTGATGTGGGAGGTCTTGTATGTAGCGGCGTCCAGTCGGCTGCCCATCGTGATGGCGCTGGTGAACAGAGGACTGACCGGGCCGCTGAACATCAACGCGGAGCATTCCGACAGTATGGGAGCCAGGGACTCCGGCTGGATTCAGATCTACGCGGAAAACAATCAGGAGGTATATGACAATTTCCTGCAGGCTCATCGGATCGCGGAGCACGAGTCGGTGCATCTGCCGGTGATGATCTGTCAGGACGGTTTTATTACCAGTCACGCGGTGGAAAATATCACGCTTTGGGACGACGAATCGATAAAAGAGTTTGTAGGCGGGTATGAGCCGAAGCATTATCTGCTGAAGGAGGACGAATCCATGGCGGTAGGGCCTTACGCCGTGTCCCCCTATTGTATGGAGGCCAAGAAAGCCCAGGCTCAGGCCATGATGAACGCCAGACAGGTGATTCTGGATGTGGCGAGGGAATTTGAGGAGATGACGGGTCAGCATTACGGTTTCTTCGAGGGATATTGCCTGGAGGATGCGGAGTTTGCCGTAGTTGCGATCGGCTCGGTCTGCGGTACGGCGAAGGACGCTGTGGACGAGCTGCGGAAGAAGGGGATCCGGGCGGGACTGCTGAAGGTGAGGGTCTTCCGGCCCTTCCCGGGAGAGGAGCTGGCGGAGGCGCTGAAGCGCTGCAAGGCTATCGCGATTCTGGATCGGGCGGAGAGCTACAGCGGTAACGGCGGCCCTCTGGGGGCGGAGCTGACGGCGGCGCTGTATCGCAAGAAGGCGACGGCGGAGACGGTGAACGTGATGTACGGCCTGTCCGGACGGGACGTCAGGGTAGAGGATCTGGAGAAGGTATTCGGCTGGCTGGAGAAGCTGGCGGCGGGCGAGATGCGGTTCGAGGAATATCCGTACCTGGGGCTGAGAGAGTAGGAGGCGCGAGATGGCTAAACAGGCATTTAATTTCAGAGAAATCCAGGGCCGCCAGGAGCGCCTGGTACCGGGACACAGGATGTGCGCGGGCTGCGGCGGCTCCATCGCTGTCCGAAACGTGCTGAAGGCGCTGCATCCGGGAGATAAGGCCGTCGTGGGAAACGCGACGGGCTGCCTCGAGGTGTCTACTTATATGTATCCCTATACGGCGTATGAGGACAGTTATATCCACAGCGCCTTTGAGAACGCGGGGGCCACGCTCTCCGGCGTGGAGACGGCTTATCATGTCCTGAAAAAGAAGGGAAAGATTTCCTCAGACTATAAATTTATTACCTTCGGCGGCGACGGCGGCACCTACGATATCGGTCTGCAGTCCCTGTCCGGGGCCATGGAGCGGGGGCATGACATGGTGTATGTCTGCTATGACAACGGCGCTTATATGAATACGGGCGTCCAGCGCTCCTCCGCCACGCCCCTGTACGCGGATACTACGACCACGCCCAGCGGCAGCGTCTCCGACGGAAAGCCCCAGGCCCGGAAGGATCTGGCGGCGGTGATGGCGGCACATAATATCCCCTATGTGGGACAGACTACCTTTGTCGGCAATATGAAGGATCTGTACGTGAAGTCTGAGAAGGCGATTTACACCCCGGGTCCGGCCTTTTTGAATATTCTGGCTCCCTGCCCCAGAGGCTGGAAATACGATGCGCCGGAGTTCATCGAAATCTGTCGGCTGGCGGTGGAGACCTGTTATTGGCCGCTGTTCGAGGTGGCGGACGGGAAGTGGATTTTAAATTACAAACCGAAGAACAAGCTGCCGCTGGAGGATTTCCTGGTAAAGCAGGGGAGGTTCAAGCACCTGTTCAAGCCGGGGAACGAGCATCTTCTGGAGGCTTTCCAGAAGGAGACGGACAGAAGGTGGGAAGAACTGCTTCAGAAATGCGAGGGAATGTAATATGGCGGTCGCGCTTTGTATACTCATTATACCGGCGGTGTTTTTTGTAGAACTTCGGATCAAAAACCGCGTGGAAAAATATATTCCGATCAAGGGGAAAGAGGAGGAGAAGGAGCTGCTGGGCGGCAGACTCCTGTTGCGCAGATATCATAACAAGGGCGCTATGCTGGGAGCGGGAAAGAAGAGGGAGCGCCTGGTAACGGCCCTGGCGGTAACGCTGACGGCGCTGACGATCCCTGTCTTCCTCCTCAGCCTGGGCCGCCGGGGCAATCATCTGTTGCGCGCCGGACTGGCCCTTCTGCTGGGCGGTGCCTTCAGCAATACCTATGACAGGCTGACGCGAAAATACGTGGTGGATTACGTGAGCTTCGGCGTGCGCTGGGAGGGCCTCCGAAGCATTGTCTTTAATATTTCGGATTTTTGTATTATCATCGGCGCGCTCCTGACGGCGCTGGGGTCGGCGGACTGAAAAGGCGTTGCTGACGGCGCTGCGTTCAGCGGGCGGAAACGGCGCTGGGGCGGCGGATTAAAAAGGCACTCCGCCCGATCGAAAGAGGGAGCCTGACGAGGCCGCCCTACGCCGTGATAACGGTTCCGGCCCGGCCTCTGACCGCTTCCTTTATCTTTGCCATGGAAGTAATTAATACTCTGCCGTCCGGCTTCTGTTCCAGATAACCGATCGCAGCCTCAATCTTGGGAAGCATGGTTCCCGCCTCGAACTGACCGGCTGAGATCAGCTCCCTCGCCTCGGACACGCTTAGGGAAGCGAGCGGTGATTGCTCCTCGCTTCCGAAATCCCGATAGACATTGTCGACGTCTGTCAGGATAATCAGCTCGTCGCAGGAGAGCCGGGAAGCCAGAAGGGAGGCGACGGCGTCCTTCTCGATTACCGCGGAAGCGCCCTTTAGAATATGCTGCTGCTCGATGACCGGGATTCCCCCTCCGCCGCAGGCGATGACGATCTGGTCTGCCTCCGCCAGGGCGCGGATCGCGTCGATCTCGACGATATCGAGGGGCTTCGGCGCGGCAACCACCCGGCGAAAGCCCCTGCCGGGATATTCCCTGACATAATTTCCTTTTTTCAGCTCGGTTTCGGCGTCCTCCCCCGACATATACCGGCCGATGACCTTAGTCGGCTCGTAGAAAGCGTCGTCGTAGGGATCTACCGTAACCTGGGTCAGAATGGTGCTCACCGGCTTTGAGATTCCCCGGCAGAGAAGCTCGGAGCGCAGGGCGTTTTGGATATCATAGCCCACATAGCCCTGACTCATGGCGGAGCAGACGCACATCGGAGCAGGCGTGTAATCGATATAGACCCGGCGAAGCTCGGTCATGGCCTTGTGGATCATACTGACCTGGGGGCCGTTGCTGTGGGTGATAGTCAGCTGATAATCCGCCTCCACCAGATCGGCAAGGGCTTTCGCCGTAATTCGAACTGCGTCCCATTGCGCCTCCGTGGTATAACCCAGGGCGCTGTGACCTAATGAAACAACGACTTTTTTCTTATTCATGACAGTAGATTACCTTTCCTGTATTTTGCTGAATCATTGTACCATATTTACTGCAAGTCCCGGGCAGAGACCCGAAAAATCAGGGATTTTTCCAAGGATGCAAAGCATCCTTTGTCGCTTCGACCGTTTCCTGCCCGGAATAAGGACATTATACCATGAAATACAAATTGTGTACAGTTTCTATTGTCGAATCAAAAAGCGGACGATATAATAATAGAAGATTTTGTTGTCGAGGAGCGAGGAGGGGTTAAAATGCCGTCAGATAAGGTATTGCGGGTGCAGCTGCTTGGAGGCTTCGCGATGTATTATGGGGATGAAGCGGTGAAATTGAATAAAATGGGAAGCTCAAAATCCGTTCGACTGCTTCAGATGCTTCTTTTGGCCTATCCGAACGAAATGCCCAAGAATGAGCTGATCGATAATCTGTACGGGTGGAACGAGAGCCGTGCTGACGCGGCAAGCCGCAACCGAAATCTGAACAATCTGATTTACCGGTTGAAGGGCCAGCTTGTAGCCTGCGGTCTCCCGGAGGAAGAGTATGTTGAGCTGAGCGAGGGGAAATGCCGCCTGAAAATCAGTATGCTGCTGGAGACGGATGCGATGAGGTTCGAGGAAGCGGTGGAGAAGGTCAAAAAATACAATCGGGGGGGGCATGAGAATCCGACGGAACGGATGGAAACGCTTCGCAGAGCGAACGAGATGTATTCCGGGGAGCTGCTTCCCGCGAACCAGTCCGAGACATGGTTTTTTCATAAAAGCAACTATTACAAGGAGCTCTACGTTTATACAATACAGGAACTGGAAAAGGAGTACATAAAGAACAAAGATTATAAGAACCGCCTTGCGCTCTATGCGAAAGCGGCCGCTATCTATCCCTTTGATAACTGGCAGACCCGGCTGATGAAATGCAACCTGGAGATTTACCGTTATGAGGAAGCGATTGACATTTATAACAGTACGATGGAGCTGTACGCCAGAGAGCTGGGGACGCCTCCAACGGCGGAGATGCAGGAGTGCTTTGAAAAGCTGGAGCTGAAGGACGAAAACCATAAGAGAAGCGCGGGCAATATAGATGACTGGCGGAATATGGATCGCGTATTTATGGGTAGAAAGAACGATATCAAGAGCGCGATCTTCGGCGAAGAAAACGTGAAAGGCGCCTATTATTGTACTTATCCCAGCTTTGTGGACTACTGCCGCCTGGTGGCGCGCGCCAAGGGAAGAAGTCATTTTGAGGCGGTTTTGATGTTTCTGACACTGAGCCAGAGGGAAATCAGGAGCGGACAGAAGCAGATGAACCTGCAGGATGAGATGGCGCTCTTAAAGGAAGTACTGAGCGAGTCTCTGCGAATCGGGGACGCATATACCAGATACGGCAACCGACACTTTATTTTGATGCTTGTCAATATCGAGAAGGAGTTCTGCAGTCCTGTTTTCGCCAGAATAGAATCTGCCTATGTGAAAAGGGGCGGCAAGGGAGAACTCTGGTATTACGCGGATATGACGCAGGAGCTGCGGGAGGCGGAGCTGTAAAAAGCGAAAACTGTCAGCCCGAAAACCTGTTGGGAAGGAACTGCTGAGGCGATAGGGAAGAAATGGCATAATGCAGTTATACTATTATTTGGGAAATTGGAAACGCTTTCAGAGGAAGCGGAGAAATGGGGGCAGGGAATGGCAAGAACCGTAAGTATAGGTAGACAGGATTTTGAAAAGCTAAGGGAAAGAAATAACTTTTACGTGGATAAAACGCATTTCATCAAACAATGGTGGGAGGCAGAGGATGACGTAACCCTGATTACCCGTCCCAGGCGTTTTGGCAAGACTCTGAATATGAGTATGCTGGAGCAGTTCTTCTCGGTGAATTACGCCGGACGGGGCGATTTGTTTGAAGGATTGTCGATCTGGCAGGAGAAGTCTTCTGAAGGGGAGTATAAATACCGTCAGCTACAGGGAACCTACCCTGTTATTGCGCTCAGCTTTGCGGAAGTGAAAGAAACGACTTATCAGGATACCAGAAAAAAGATAAGCGAGCTGCTCAGAAGCCTGTTTAATCAATACGCTTTTCTGGCGGAAAGTGAAAAGCTGAATGAAAATGAGAAAACCTTATTTCGCCAAATCGCTGCCGGAACAGGGGATACGCTCGAATCAGGTATGCTCAAGACGTTATCGCTTTTTCTGATGCGGCACTACGGTAAAAAGGTGATTATCCTGCTGGATGAGTATGATACGCCTATGCAGGAAGCCTATGTGGAGGGCTATTGGGATGAACTGGCGGCCTTTACCCGAGGCTTGTTCAACGCGACCTTTAAGACGAATCCTTACCTGGAACGCGCTCTTATGACGGGTATTACTCGGGTGAGTAAAGAGTCTATGTTTTCAGACTTGAATAATCTCAAGGTGGTGACAACGACTTCGGAAAAATACGAAGACTGTTTTGGATTCACAGAGGAGGAAGTGTTCGCAGCTCTGGATGAATATGGTTTGGCGAATCGGAAACAGCAAGTTAAGGATTGGTATGACGGTTTTACTTTTGGCTGTAAGCGGGACATTTATAATCCCTGGTCTATTATTCATTTCCTGGATGAAAAAAAGGCGGGCGCTTATTGGGCAAACACCAGCTCCAACAGGCTGGCCAGTAAGCTGCTTATGGAAAGCAGTGCGGAGATCAAGAAAAGCTTCGAATGTCTCCTGCAGGGTGGGAGCATCCGGGAGGAGTTGGATGAGCAGATTGTGTATAGTCAGCTGGAGACGAAGAAGAACGCTGTCTGGAGTCTTTTGCTGGCCAGCGGTTATCTGAAGGTAAAAAGGTATGCGGCCTACGAGACAGAATACGGGGAATGGAAACAGGATTATGAGCTGGAACTGACGAATTTTGAGGTTCGCGTCATGTTCCGCGGTATGATTCGCGGCTGGTTCGATACCCCCTCCTCTAACTACAATGATTTCCGGAAAGCGCTGCTGCAGGATGACCTTAAGGCTATGAATATCTATATGAACCGGGTGACACTGGAAATGTTCAGTTATTTTGACACGGGACGAAGCGCCCAGACGGAACCGGAGCGGTTTTATCACGGCTTTGTATTGGGACTGATGGTGGATTTGGCGGATAAATACGTCATTACCTCCAACCGTGAGAGTGGCTTTGGCAGATATGATGTTATGCTGGAACCCCGGGATGTATCCAGCGATGACGCTATGATTCTGGAGTTTATATCTGGCAACGAAAATAGCTGCCGATCAAAATGTATAACGAGTGAACGCACCGGTAATCCAGAGCGAAAAGAGGCAATTAAATGCGTTCACGAGTATAAGGTGCAGGACGAGGAGGAGAAGGAGCTGTCCGATACGGTGGCGCAGGCGCTGAGACAGATCGAAGAGAAAAATTATCAGGCCAGCCTCATTGCAAGGGGAATTCCCCGGGAGCGCATCCGAAAGTATGGATTTGCCTTCTGTGGGAAAAAGGTGCTGATCGGAAAGCGCTGATCGGAAACAAACACAACAAACACAAATAGAGGAATTTTAGAATAGACGCTGTTCGCCCCTTGCATAACCCCGGTTTATCCTTTATAATGAATACTTAATGGACGGGCAGGCCCGCCCGGGATAACGGAGGAGGAGCTTTATTATGATAGAATGGATGCAGGGCGGCGTTTATCTCCTGAACGGCGAGGAGCTTCTGACGGACACGCCAGAGGCGGCTGCGGCGATGGAGAAGAAGACCGGGAAGCGGCTCGCCAGGGAGGAAGCGGCGAAGAATACGATCGCTTACGGGATTCTGGAGAGCCATAATACTTCCGGCGATATGGAGAAGCTTAAGATTCGATTTGACAAGCTGACGAGCCACGATATTACGTTTGTGGGGATTATTCAGACGGCCAGGGCGTCGGGGCTGACCCGCTTTCCCATGCCCTATGTGTTGACGAACTGCCACAATTCCCTGTGCGCAGTCGGCGGGACGATCAACGAGGATGACCACATGTTCGGGCTGAGCTGCGCGAAAAAGTACGGCGGCGTCTATGTGCCTCCTCATCAGGCCGTGATCCATCAGTACGCCAGGGAGATGCTGGCGGAGGGCGGCGGAATGATCCTCGGCTCGGATTCCCATACCCGCTACGGCGCGCTGGGAACCATGGCGGTCGGCGAGGGCGGCCCGGAGCTGGTAAAGCAGCTGCTGAACCAGACCTACGATATCAACCGGCCGGAGGTCGTAGGAGTGTACCTGACAGGAGCGCCTGTGAAGGGGGTAGGACCCCAGGATGTTGCGCTGGCGATCATCGGCGCGGTGTTCCAAAACGGTTATGTGAAAAATAAGGTGATGGAGTTTGTGGGGCCCGGCGTGGCCTCCTTAAGCGCGGACTTCCGGATCGGGGTCGACGTGATGACGACGGAGACGACCTGTCTGTCCTCGATCTGGAAGACCGATCGGGAGATTGAGGAGTTTTATGAGATTCACGGACGGAAGGAAGCGTATCGGGAGCTGAATCCCGGGCAGATCGCTTACTACGACGGGATGCTCCGGGTGGATTTGTCGGAGATCCGGCCGATGATCGCGATGCCCTTCCATCCCAGCAATACCTATACGATCGAGGAGCTGAACGCAAACCTGGAGGATATTCTGGACGAGACGGAGAAGCGGGCCCAGGTAAGCCTGGACGGCGCGGCCGAGCTTCGGCTGAAGGATAAGATCCGGAACGGCAGGCTGATGGTGGATCAGGGTATTATCGCGGGCTGCGCGGGAGGAGGATTTGAGAATATCTGCGCGGCGGCGGATATCCTGAAGGGGCGGTATATCGGCGCGGATGGATTTACCTTGAGCGTATATCCTGCCTCCATGCCGGTTTATATGGAGTTGATCCGGAATGGCTGCGCAGCGGCGATTCTGGAGACGGGAGCCGTTTTGAAGACGGCCTTCTGCGGTCCCTGCTTCGGCGCGGGGGATACCCCGGCCAACAACGCCTTCAGCATCCGGCATTCTACCCGGAACTTCCCGAACCGGGAGGGGAGCAAGCTGCAGAACGGCCAGATTTCCTCGGTGGCGCTGATGGACGCCCGATCCATCGCGGCGACGGCGGCCAACCAGGGCGCGCTGACCCCGGCTACGGAGTTTGACGGGGAGATCGGAAAGTATCGGTATTATTTTGACAGTAAAATTTACGCAAACCGCGTGTTCGATTCTCATGGTCAGGCGGATCCGGACGTGGAGATCCAGCTGGGACCCAATATCAGGGACTGGCCGGAGATGGGAGAGCTGCCGGAGAACCTGCTGCTGCAGGTGGTCAGCGAGATCCATGACCCGGTGACGACGACGGACGAGCTGATCCCTTCGGGGGAGACCTCCTCCTACCGCTCCAATCCCTTAGGGCTGGCGGAATTTACCCTGAGCCGGAAGGATCCCGAGTATGTGGGCCGGGCGAAGGCTATGCGCGCGCTGGAGGAGGAGCGCAGGCGGGGAGGACATCCTTGTCATGTGATGCCTCAGATCCGGGAGGTCATGGGGCCGATCAAGAGGCAGTTCCCCGGCGTGGGACATGAAAATACCGGCTTCGGCTCAACGATCTTCGCGGTGAAGCCCGGGGACGGTTCGGCAAGAGAGCAGGCGGCCTCCTGCCAGAAGGTGCTGGGCGGCTGGGCCAACATCGCCAACGAGTACGCCACAAAGCGCTATCGTTCCAACCTGATCAACTGGGGAATGCTGCCCTTCCTGATCGAGGAGGGCGAGCTGCCCTTCCGGAATCTGGACTACCTGTTCCTGCCCGGAATCCGCAGGGCGATAGAGGAGAAGGCGGAGGTCATGGACGCCTATACCGTGAGGGATGGCGGGCTGACCGGCTTTACCCTGCGTCTGGGCGAGCTGACGGACGAGGAACGTCAGATTATCCTGAAAGGATGTCTGATCAATTACAATCGGCAGCCCATTGCCTGAAAATCAAATGCCTGCTTTCGAAGCCGTTTGGTTTTCTATGTTGTGGGTCAGGCCGAAAGCGCCCGGGAAAAAGGAGAAAGACAGAGGTAAATTATGGAGTTCAATAAAGTAGTGTCAAATCCCATGTTAGTGGGATGTGTTCAACTGATGCGGGCGGAAGATACGCCGGAGCATCGCAGTATGTTCGTGGGGGAGCTGACAAAGGCCCTCCTTCAGGCACCTGCCCTGATCGACCCGGCTCCCGCCGAGGATGGAGAGGGGAGGCTTACGGTGACGCCCGGCAGCCGGATACAGTTTCCCATGCTCAGCACCCCGGACGGAAAGCGGTTTTATATGGGCTTTACGGATCCGGTAGAATATAACAAGTGGGCGGAGAGGAACAATAAGCCGCCCTTCTTTGCGCTGCGGCTGGACGATTATCTGAATATGATGTTTCGCAGGGATTCGCAGGGGAACGAGAATCCGGCTCTGGGGCTGGTGCTGAATCCCCTGGGAGACAATATTGTAATTCCCCGGGAGATGCTGGCGGGGATTATGGCGGCGAAGATGGGTCAGATGCAGCAGATTCTTTCCCGGAAGGCCGGTGCGGCGGCTCAGAAGCAGACCGGGGGACAGGAGCCGAATCCGACAAAATAATCAGAAAACCTAAAGGAAACTGAAAATCGGTCGATATAATTTACAGCACAGGAAATTTTATCCTGACGGAAGGACGCGCGGCGTTCTTCCCGGCGTCTCGATGAGGCGCTTTGCACGGGAGGCGGTTTGGCCGACCGCCGCCGAGTAAAACATATCGACCACGGATGGTATTTGCGCGAGAAAAGGAGATTCTCGCCGAATACCATTTTTTATTCCGAATCTGCTGACGAGCGCGGAAGGTGGTAAAGCAAAGTCCAGGAGGTGTATGATTGAGAATTGATTCCAGTACAGTAGGAATGGAATCCGCAAGAAGCTACAGAGCTTCCAACACAACAGCCAGACGGTTTTCGATAATGGATTATCAGGGAGGGCTGGCACAGGGAAAGAATTCTTTAAATGCTGCGATCGGCAGCAATACGGGCAATGCCGCGGACGCGGGACAAAACGGACAGCAGGGAGGGACGGAGGGCGCGGGAGAGCGGACGGTTACGACGCTGCAGGACTGGCAGGCGAGATTTAACGCCAGAACCTCCAACGTATCGATCCGCAGCTCCGCCGAGCAGTCCTTCCAGCAGATTCGGCAGGGGACGCTCCGGTATATTTTTGACATGCTGTTTGCGGCGAGACGGAACCAGCTGAACAAATGGATGCAGATCAACGGGATCGACAGCTGGAGCGAGAGCACGAGCAGCTTTAGCAGCAGTATGAGCAGCACGGTGACGGTAAGCGGTCCCCAGGCGGCAAACAGCCAGACAACCGGGAGCGGCAATGAGATGTACTATGAAAACGGGCTGCTGATGATGAAGCCGCTGACGCTGGTTACTAACCTCAAGGTGCTGAACTATAACCAGGAGGCTTATTTTGAGGAGAGCGAGAGCACAAGCTTCTCCACGACGGGTACGGTCAGGACATCAGACGGCCGTGAGATCAATTTTAACGTCAACGTAGGGATGAGCCGGGAGTTCCAGGAGTACTATCAGGACGATCTGGAGTTTGCCTCCGTTAATCTGTGCGACCCGCTGGTAATCAATCTGGATACGGATGTGGCGCAGCTGGAGGATCAGACCTTTTACTTTGACATCGACGCGGACGGCGAGCTGGACGAGATTTCAAAGCTGGGCGCGGGAAGCGGCTATCTGGCGCTGGATCAGAACGGGGACGGCGTTATCAACGACGGCAGCGAGCTGTTCGGGACGTCCAGCGGGAACGGCTTTGCGGATCTGGCAAAGTACGACGAGGACGGAAACGGCTGGATCGACGAAAACGACGCGATCTGGAGCAAGCTGAAAATCTGGACGAAGGACGCGAACGGCAACGATGTCCTGTACCGCCTCGCGGACAAGGGCGTAGGCGCGATCTGTCTGCAGAACGCGGCGACGGACTTTACCCAGAAGGGCGCTTCGGGCCAGACCCTGGGCGCGATCCGCAGCACGGGCGTCTTCCTGTATGAGAATGGGAACGTGGGAACCGTGCAGCATGTGGACGTGGCGAAGTACGACAGGGGAGCGTAGGGAAGCATGGATGAAGATGCTTTCCGCATCGGAGAGATTTGGGAAGGAACAGTGCAATCCGCGCATCTTTGACGGATTTCTGGGATTTCTGTACAGACAGGGAGGCGAAGAGCCTCCCTGTCTGGCGTTGCCAGATATTATAGGAATAAATGAGTTTAATGCATTTTTTCCAGAATATCTGCGCGCCCTCCTTTTCGGGAAAAATGGATGAATACTTTCCTTTGTTTCGGGGAAAATGATTGTGAAGAAAACTCACAATAGCACTTGGATAATAAAATCAGCTCTTTGATTTTATTATGGAACCTGGATAATAAAATCAGCTCTTTGATTTTATTATGGCACTTGGATAATAAAATCGGCCCTTTGATTTTATTATAGCACACTTCGCCAGAAACAATAAAAGGAAAGGAAACAGCCATGAGAAGAAATAGAAACAACAGTGGGAAAAAGGAACGAATCATTATGCTCGCCTCGTCCGCGTTTGTGCTTACAGCGCTGACGATGACGGGCATTTATATGCAGGCCCGGAACGAGGAGTCAAAGGACGACGGATATATGCTGGACTTTACGACCCTGGAGGATAACGCGGCAAACAAGTACCAGGAGATCGCGGAAAACGGTCTGCAGGCGGAAGAGCCGGATTCTGCGCCGCAGAGCTGGGGAACGACCGGAAGCGACCTGGCTTTGCTGCCGGAGAATCCGGAGGATGACCTGGATTATATGCCCCTGGAGGCAGGCTCCGGGAGAATCGAGCTGCCAGGTCTGACAGACGAGGCTCTGGAACGGCAGGAGAACGAGGCGGCGGAAGACCATGAGACGGTGCTTCCCGGATCGTCCGACCTGACAGGACAGACCCTGGAGCAGGAGGCGCAGGCAGCGACGGAAGCCGCGGGAACCGGCGTATCCGGTCTTGCGGACGGAGCATTAGAACCTCAGGAGCAGGGAACCGTGCAGTCCGGTCAGGCGGATGAGATCCTGGAGCCGCAGGCGGCGGAACCGGCCATCGTGCAGCCCGGCCTGACGGAGGGAGCGGCGGAGGCGCAGGAGCCTGCGGAGACGTCTGCGCGGGAGCTGCACTTTGCGGAGAGCGAGGGCCTGCGGCGGCCTGTGGAGGGGGAGGTACTGATTCCCTTCAGCATGGACGGCAGCGTCTACTTCTCGACCCTGGATCAGTATAAATATAATCCGGCCATGATGCTGGTAGCCCAGGAGGGAACGGTGGTTCTGGCCTGTGCGGAGGGTCAGGTTGTGGATATTTTTGAGAACGCGGAGATCGGCCGGGCAGTTACCATGGATCTGGGCGACGGCTATCGGATTACCTACGGGCAGCTGAAGGATATAACAGTCGGTCTGGGCAGCTATGTGAATCCAGGGGAGGTCATCGGCGCGGTGGCAGCACCCACCAAGTACTACAGCATCGAGGGCGCGAACCTGTATCTTAAGCTGACCGCCAACGGTACTCCCGTGAATCCGGAAGCTCTTTTCCAGTAGGACGCGGGAGGGAAACGACCATGTATATCTTAGGCGGAAGGATCAAAACCATGACGGGGGAGGATATCCCGGACGGATGTATTCGTATCTCGGAGGGGAAAATAGCGGAAATCGGCAGGCGGGATGAAGTGAAGATTCATCCCGCCGCTTGCGAAAGGGTTCTGGAAATAAAGGACGGCCTGATTATGCCGGGAATCATTGAGGCGCATTGTCACATGGGGATCACGGAGGAGAAGAAGGGGATGGAGGGGGACGACTGCAACGAGACGGTTGACCCTGTTACCCCCTGGCTGCGGGCGGTGGACGCGATCAATACGATGGACGCGGCCTTCGACGACGCGGTGCGCGCGGGGATTACCTCGGCTATGATCGGGCCGGGCAGCTCGAATGTAGTGGGAGGGCAGTTTGCCTTCCTGAAGACAAGGGGCCGCAGGGTGGACGAGCTGATTGTCAAGGCTCCGGCGGCGATGAAGGTAGCTTTCGGGGAAAACCCAAAGGTCAATTATTCCGGCCAGGGGATGAGCCCTTCGACCCGGATGGCGATTGCGGGGATGCTGCGGAAGGAGCTGAAGCGGGCGCAGGAATACGCCGTCAGGCGCAGGCAGGCGGAGGAAAAGGGCGAGTATTTTGAGGAGGATTTTACGCTGGAGTGCTGGCTGCCTGTCCTGAACCGGGAGATTCCGCTGAAGGCGCATGTTCATCGGGTGGACGATATCTTTACGGCAATCCGGATTGCCAGGGAATTTAACCTGCGTATGACCCTGGATCACTGCTCCGAGGGGCATCTGATCGCGGAGGAGCTGGCGGCGGAGGCCTTCCCGGCCATCGTAGGCCCCGATCTTGCCAGCAGGAGTAAGATCGAGGTGCAGAACATGGCCTTTAAGACGGTGGGGGTACTGAACCGGGCCGGGGTGCTGACGGCGGTCACGACGGATCATCCGGTCTCCCTGATCGCCTCTCTGCCTATCTGTGCAGGGCTTGCGGTAAAGGCGGGGCTGCCGCTGGAGGAGGGCTACCGCGCCATCACAATTCATCCGGCGCGAATCTGCGGCGTGGAGGATCGGGTGGGGAGCCTGGAGGTCGGGAAAGACGCTGATATCGCGATTTTTACCGGCAATCCCATGGAGGTCTTTACCGAGACGCTCTATACTATCATCGACGGGAATATCGTCTATGAATCGGGGAAATAAGATTGCGTTCCGGAGATATTGCGTTTATAATGTTCTGGTAGGCAGTTTTGACGATGGCAGGAGGAAGCCTGTGAGAAAATACAGAGGAGTCTGTCCGGCCCTTATCCTTGCGCTGTTGGCCGGCAGTGTTTCCGGCTGCGGCGAGGAGCCCGGGACGGAAGCGGAAAAAAATCCATATAACCCGTATGCGGCGGTATCCGGCATGGAGACGACTCCGGTTGTGGATTATACCGTGCCGCGGCAGCAGCCCAATATTCTGACCGACGCTGTGGGGTATGCCCTGGGGTATGAAAAGCTGGCGGCGGTAAAGGGGGCTACGCTGTCCGGGGAGTTCAGGTTGATCGACGCGGCTACGGGGGAGATTGCTTATACCGGCGCTATCCAGAAGGCGGAGGGCGAAGCGGCGTCGGAGCTCTCCCGGGGAACGGCGGAGTTCAGCGAGTTTGACGTGCCGGGGCTTTATTATCTGGAATGCGATCGGCTGGGGCAGTCCTATCGGTTTGAAATCCGGGAGGATTTTTACGGCGACCTGTTCCGGGAGGAATACGAGCTTGTACTGGAGGACTGTGGGAAGGGGAGGCTGGAGCTGACGGACGCGGCGGCTCTTCTGGCGGCCTATGAGTGGTACGGGGCGGTTTTCCCCGACGAGGATGGAGATCAGATACCGGACGTCCTGCGGGAGATGAAGAGCTGGATCGCGTACCGGGAGGAGAACGGCGTGGAGCCGGAGGAGGAGGCGGAGTACGCGGCTCTTCTGGCGAAATTCAGCTATCTTTTTCAGAAATATGACCGCGACTACGCCACCGACTGTCTGAAGCGGGCGTCCACGGTGTACGGTCAGGTGCAGGAGGGGATCTGCCGGGACGCAGACCGCTTTTTCGCCCTGACAGAGCTTTACCGGGCGACCGGGCTTTATTCTTACCGGCGTCAGATCGTGGATCACAAGACCTTTTTTGAGAATAACAGCAGCTATCTGGAGGAGAGGGAGTACCTTTACGCCGCTATGACCTATATGGCGACGCGGCAGAAGGTTGACCGGGAGCTCTGCGAGAGCTTTATGGGGAACCTGATGAACCGCAGCGAGGAGCTTTCCAGGCGGTATACGGAGATGATCGATCCCCTGGCGGCGAAAAACAACGGCGAGGATGAGCTGCTGAGGTGCGCTGTGGAATTGTCATGCGCCAACTACATCATGAATAATTATCAATATACGGGGATAACGGCGGAATTTCTCCATTATCTCATGGGACAGAATGCGGAGTCCGCCTGCTTTTACGAGGCGGAGGAGAGGAAGATCGATTATCTGCTTTTGTTTGCGCACTTAGCAAGCCGGGAAGTATAAGAAGGAGGTAGAGGATTGAGGATTGTTGTTTTAGCGGGGGGAACCAGTACGGAGCGGGACGTATCGCTCAGCTCAGGCGGCATGATTTACCGGGCGTTAAAGAAAAGAGGCCACCAGGCGATTCTGCTGGATGTATACCTGGGGTACGAGGAGGATCCGGCGGGTATTTTTGAAAAACAGACGGACTGGGCGGCCCAGATCGGGGCGGTCGGCGAGGTCAACCCGAATCTGGAGGAGATCAAAAGCCTGCGGAAGGACGGGGGAAAGAGCTTTTTTGGCCCCAATGTCCTGGCGATCTGTCAGGAGGCGGACTGTGTGTTTATGGCCCTTCACGGCGCAAACGGGGAGGACGGAAAGCTTCAGGCCTGCTTTGAGCTGCTGGGGATCCCTTATACGGGAGCGGACTTCGTCAGCTCGGCCATGGCGATGGATAAGGGAATCACAAAGGATCTTTTTAAAGCCTACGGCGTGCCGACTCCGGCGGGAATCCGCCTGAAGAAGGGGGAGAAGGAGGAAATGCGGATTCCCTTCCCCTGTATGGTCAAGGCCTGCAAGGGCGGCTCCAGCGTAGGCGTCTGCATCGCCCGGGACGAGGAGGAGTATGACGCGGCGAAGAGGGAAGCCTTTTCCTACGATGACGAGGTCGTCATCGAGCAGTACATAGAGGGCAGGGAGTTCTCGGTGGGCGTGATGGACGGGAAGGCACTGCCGGTGATCGAGATCGCGCCCAAGGTGGGCTTTTACGATTATAAGAACAAATATCAGGCGGACAGCACGGTGGAGACCTGTCCCGCCCAGCTCCCGGCGGAAAAGACCAAGGAGCTGCAGCGGACGGCGGAGCTGGTGTTCCGGGTCCTGCGGCTGAAAAGCTACGCCAGGATGGATTTTCGGATGAGCCGCAAGGGCGAAATTTTCTGCTTGGAGGCCAATACCCTTCCGGGGATGACGCCGACCTCCCTGCTGCCCCAGGAGGCGGCTGTGACGGGGATGGATTTCGGGGAGCTCTGCGAGGAAATTCTGCGGTATGCTCTGTGAAGCAAGGCTTATGGGGAATAAGAAAATCAGGAAAAGAGGACATCAGGGTGGATTTTACATTGCAGGAAATCGCGGAGGCCTGCGGGGGAAGGCTGGTCTTGAAAAAGGGTATGAGGGGGGATAGCGCCGTGACCTCCTTCGTCATCGATTCCCGTAAGGCGGAGCCGGGAGGCGTCTTCCTCGCCGTAAAGGGCGAGAGGGTGGACGGCCACCGCTTTATCAGCCAGGTATACCGGGCGGGGGCCTTGCTGGCGGTGACGGAGAAGACCCCGGAGCAGGTTCAGCGGGAGACCGGGGAGGACTGCAGGGACTGGGGCAGCTATCTTCTGGTGGAGGACGGGCTGCGGGCTCTGCGGGAGATCGCGGAGGCCTACCGCCGAAAGACGGGAATCCCGGTCGTAGGGATTACAGGCAGCGTCGGCAAGACCAGCACCAAGGAATTTATCGCCGGGGTGCTGGCGGAAAAGTATCGCGTCCTGAAGACGGAGGGAAATCTCAACAATGAGATTGGCGTTCCGCTGACCCTGTTGCGGATCCGGCCGGAGACGGAGATCGCCGTCGTGGAGATGGGGATCAGCGATTTCGGGGAGATGCATCGGCTCAGCAAGATGGCGCGGCCCGACGTCTGCGTCATCACGAATATCGGCCAGTGTCATCTGGAGAACCTGAAGACCCGGGACGGGATCCTGCAGGCGAAGTCCGAGATCTTTGATTTTATGGCGGAGGACGGACAGGTCTGTTTAAACGGCGGTGACGACAAGCTGAGCGGCCTGCGGGAGATCCGGGGCGGAAAGCCGCACTTTTTCGGCCTGGGCGAGAATCCGGCGGAGGAGGTGTCCGCGGAGCGGATTCAAAGCCGGGGACTCCTGGGCAGCGAAGCGGCGCTGCGGTTTCGAGGGGAAAGCCCGCTGGCAGCCATAGGAGAGCAGAGAATCCATGTCCCGCTGCCCGGGGAGCATATGGTGCGCAACGCCGCGGCGGCAGCCTGCGTGGCAGGGCTTTTCGGACTCTCGGCGGAGGAGATCGCCGCGGGGATTGAGAAGGTGAAATCCGTCAGCGGGAGGGCAAACCTGATTCCGCTGGAGAAGTATACCCTGATCGACGATTGCTACAACGCGAATCCGGTATCCATGAAGGCGGCGATCGACCTGCTGGCCCTGGCGGATACGGAGAAGGTCGCGATCCTGGGCGATATGTTTGAGCTGGGAGAGGATTCGGAGGCTATGCATGAGGAGGTAGGGGCTTACGCGGCCCGGGCGGGGATTGACCGGATCCTCTGCGTGGGGGAGCGTGCGCGGCAGATTTACCGGGGAGCGGCGGCCAGTGCGGAGGGCAGGAAGCAGATCGCCTGGTTCCCGGATCGGGATACGCTGCTAGCGACCCTGGAGCAGGAGGGGGAGGAATACCTTCCCGAGGGCTGTACCGTGCTCTTGAAGGCATCCCACGGGATGGAGTTCGGTAAGGTGCTGGAGGTTTTGAAGAGGACATTACATTAATCTTATGAAAATCTTAATCCTTTTTTGAACCGGTTGTGGCAGAATGGGATTGAGATTTTTTTTGAGCAGGCATCGGAGTTATTCCTTTGACTCGATAAAGAGGGAGTCAAGCCGCAGCAGTGGAAAAGGGGAGCGTCCGACGAATCGATTTGTTTAACGTGCGACGGAACTGAGCGCTTTCAAGGGGGATACCGTGGAAGAAAAAATACTGATTGTGGAGGACGAAAGGGAGATTGCGGATCTGGTGGCCCTTTATCTGGAAAACGAGGGTTTTCGGGTGACGAAATGCTACGACGGGGAGGAGGCCCTGGCTTATATCCGGAAGGAAAAGCCGGATCTGGCGATCCTGGATCTGATGCTGCCGGGGATCAGCGGTCTGGAAATCTGCAGAAAGATCAGGGAGAGCTATACCTATCCTGTGATTATGCTGACCGCCCGGGGAGAGGAGACGGATAAGATTACCGGACTGACCCTGGGGGCCGACGATTATATGACGAAGCCCTTCCTGCCCCTGGAGCTGGTGGCCCGGGTCAAGGCCCAGCTGCGGCGCTATAAGAGGTACAATACGGCGGAGGAGGAAAGGGAGGAGGTCATTACCGTGTCGGGGCTGGTGCTGAACGACCGCACCCATGAGTGCCATCTGAACGAGAAGCCGCTGAGCCTGACGCCGACGGAGTTTTCCATCCTGCGGATCCTTTGCAGCCGTAAGGGGCAGGTCGTCAGCGCGGAGGAGCTGTTCCACCTGATCTGGGAGGACGAGTATTACACGAAAAACAATAACACGATAACGGTGCATATCAGGCATCTGCGGGAGAAGATGGGGGACTCCTTCGAGAACCCCAAGTATATCAAGACGGTCTGGGGGTGCGGATACAAAATTGAAGGATAAGGTAAAAAAGACGCTGATTACGGGAGGACTTCTTCTGCTGGCGTTTCTGTTCTGTATGCTGCTGGACTGGTTCTTCGACACTGCGCTGAACGGGGTGACGTTAAACTGGCTGGATCGGAAGTTTGTGAGCTATAACTGGCAACGGGTTTTCACCAACAGCGAGACGCAGGAGACCGGATATTTTTCCGCCAGCATCCGCTGGGGCGAGGTAAAAAAGGCCCTTTATCAGGCGGTTCTTGTCCTTGTGGTGAGCAATATCCTGATCTGCCGCCTGATCGCCCTCTGGTACGCGGGCCGGAGGGAAAAGAAGGTGATCGCGGAGGCGGGGCGGATGATCGGGGTTTACATGAAGCATGACCGGGAGATCACGGACGTATTTCCCCAGGAGTACGCCCTGATTTCCGCCCAGGTAGCGGAGATCAAGGCCAATATGCAGCGCCACGAGCAGATGATGAAGGAGGAGGCGGCCAGAAAGAACGACCTGATTACCTACCTGGCGCACGACCTGAAAACGCCCCTGACCTCTGTGGTAGGGTACTTAAGCCTGCTGGAGGAAGCGCCGGAGATGCCGGCGGAGCAGAAGGCCAGGTACGTACACATTACGCTGGAGAAGGCCCTGCGGCTGGAGCGGCTGATCAACGAATTTTTTGAGATTACGAGATATAACCTGCAGCAGATTGTGCTGGAGAAGGAGACGCTGGATCTGACGATTATGCTGGTACAGATGACGGACGAGTTCTACCCGATTCTGCAGCAGCATCAGAATACGATCCGAACAGAGCTGCCGGAGGGGGGGCTCTGGGTCTACGCCGACGCGGAGAAACTGGCCCGGGTCTTCAACAATATCCTGAAAAACGCGGTGGCCTACAGCTATCCCGGCACAGAGATCCAAATCCTCTGCCAGACCGTGGGCGAAAGAGTCCGGCTCACCTTCCGGAATCGCGGCAAGACGATTCCCGCCCAGAAGCTGGATTCGATCTTCGAGAAGTTTTTCCGCCTGGACGACGCCCGCGGCACGAACAACGGCGGGGCGGGCTTAGGGCTGGCGATCGCCCGGGAAATCGTTACGCTCCACGGCGGGGAGATCCGGGCGGTCAGCGATAACGAGACTACGGACTTTATCGTAGAGCTTCCGAATATTCCTTTTTCAGACTGAAATACCGCTCCTGAATGACGCCGGAGACATAGCTCCCCAGGTTCTTTCGCGTCTCCCTGTCAAGCTGATCGGGATAAATGGGCCGGCCGAAATCGATGATGACGGCGGCCTTTTTTATTTTGGGGAAGTGATCCTCGAAGACGGCGGCGGTATTGACCAGGGTCAGGGGAATAATCGGTACTTTCCCCTTTTCGGCGATCTTAAAGCTGCCCTCATGGAAGGGCAGGAAGGTATCGTTTACCTTGCAGCGGGTGCCCTCCGGGAAGATACAGAGGGATATTCCGTTTTTCACCTCCTCCACGCCCTTGAGGATGGTCTTCAGGCCCTCCTTGATATTTTCCCGATCCAGGAACAGGCAGTGGATGTTCCGCATCCAGAGGCGCAGGATCGGTGCCTTATTCATCTCCTTCTTCGCCACATAGCCTGTGACGCCGGGGAAGCAGGAGAGCGTCAGCACAACGTCGAAGAAGCTGCGGTGATTGCCGACGTAGAGCACAGCCGTATCCCTGGGAATATTTTCCTGCCCCAGGACGATCAGCTTCGCCCCGGCCAGACGGCCGATACAGCGGAAGCCCCAGCCGACGATGGCCTTGGAGCTTTTATCCTTGATATCCGGGCGGAATTTGCCGATGATGTGCTCCGCCAGGAGGACGGGGAGGGACAGGATCAGATACAGGATCAGATAGATACAGACGAATATAAATCGCAGCATATTGTACCTCGCTTGGGTTTCTTTACACACCAGTATAGCATATCTTTTCGCCCCTGTACATAGAATGCAGAAAAAGGATTGGCACGGTGGGACGATTGAAGACGAGACGAATTGGCGGGAGGAAAGCGCTGGCGATACTGCTGGCGGCGATGCTTTTCGCGCTGACAGGCTGTACCCGGCTCAGCGAGGAAAAGATTAAGCTGAGGGATCTGGACTTTACGGTTTTGAGCGAAGAAAAGATACCGGAGGAGCTGAAGGAGCTTCTGGAGGAGAAGAAGGACTCGCCCTTTCAGATTACATACGCGGACAAGGAAAACCTGTATATCTGCGTGGGCTACGGGCAGCAGGAGACAGGGGGATACAGCATCGCCGTGGAGGAGCTGTACCTGACGGATTCCAATATCTGCGTCGCGACCAGTCTGCTGGGGCCGGACGGGACGGAGCAGGGGGAGAAGACGCCGTCCTGCCCGTATATTGTGTTGAAGACGGAGTTTCTGGATCTGACGGTGGTCTTTGAGTGACGGGACATATTGACAAATGATAGAGCAGAGGTATAATAAACTTATAAGTTCACAACTCGTAAGTCTGCAACTTGTGAGTTTATAAGGGGAGACACTATGTTCTATTGCCGTGAAAACGAGCTGAATACAATGAACCGCCGCTATGAGAAGGGTAAATTTGAGTGTGTTGTCATTTACGGAAGACGGCGCGTCGGTAAAACTGCGCTGATCAATGAATTTTGCAGGGATAAAGCCGCTATCTATTTTTCCGCGTTGAACGCTTCCTCCCGGGAGAATCTGGAGGCGCTGTCAAAGGCAATTTATACCTGTAAAAATCCGGAGGGAACAAACGCTCCGACCTACAGAAGCTATGATGACGCCCTGGACGAGATTACGGCGATGGCAAGGGAGGAACGGCTGGTATTCGTCATCGACGAATACCCTTATCTTGCCAGGGCGGAAAATTCCTTTTCTTCCCGTTTGCAGCACATAATCGATCATGTATGGCAGGACAGCGGCTTATATCTTATCCTGTGCGGCTCTTCCATGAGCTTTATGGAGTATCAGGTGCTCGGGTACGAAAGCCCGCTGTATGGCAGACGCACGGCTCAGCTCAGGATACAGGCGCTGACCTATAAAGAAATAACTGCTTTCCATCCTGATTTGAGTTTAGAGGATCAGGCTTTGCTGTATGGGATTACGGGCGGTATTCCGCATTATGTTAACAGGCTGGAGGTCAGCGGGGATATCAGGGAAGCGCTGTTGGAAAATCTGTTCAATACCTCCGGCTATCTTTTTGAGGAACCGGAGAATCTGTTGAAGCAGGAGCTGCGTGAACCGGCAATCTACAATTCTGTCATTTCAGCCGTTGCCGGAGGAGCGAGCCGTGCGAATGAAATTTCCACAAAGGTGGGGCTTGAATCCGGAATATGCGCGAAATATATCCGCGTCCTGTTGGATCTCGGTATCCTGAAAAAGGAAACGCCGGTTACGGAAAAGCCGGGGAGAAAAACAATCTATGAGCTTGACGATACTTTTTTCCGCTTTTGGTATCGGTTTGTGCCGCAAAACATGTCGGCAATCAGCAGCGGACGTATCCGGCGGATTTATGCCGGGGCAATCGAGCGGTTTCTTCCTGATTATATGGGGCTGGTATTCGAGGAAATCTGCCGGGAGTACCTGTCCCGTTATGCAGAGGGTCTTCCCATAGCCTTGCGTGAGGTCGGACAGTGGTGGGGGACGGATCCGAACGAGAAAAAGGAGATACAGATTGATATTGTCGGGACTCCGGCGGAAGGAAACGAATATATAATCGGGTCCTGTAAGTTCCGGAACGGGCAAATCGGCGTTGAGGAATTGGAGCTGCTGCGCCGCTATGCGAATGTTTTCGGGAAAGGCAGCAAATACCATTTCTATATTTTCTCAAAAAGCGGGTTTACAGCGCCTTTGCGGGAGCTTGAAACCAAAGGCCAGGTTACGCTGCTGACGCTGGAAGATATCTATAGATGAGAGGGACGCCATGCTGCTCATAAAAAACGGGTATATAATCGACCCCGGATCGGGGCGAAAAGGATATTATGATATTCTGACGGAAGAGGGAAAAATCCGCAGAATCGGTAAAAAGCTGGAGACGCCGGAGGGCGGGTGCGAGGTGATCGACGCCGGAGGGCTGCTGATCGCGCCGGGGCTGGTGGATGTACATGTACATTTCCGGGAGCCGGGTTTTCCGCAGAAGGAGGATATTACAACCGGGGCGGCGGCCGCCGCAAAGGGCGGCTTCACCTCGGTGGTTCTGATGGCCAATACCAGGCCGCCCGTGGATAACGCGGAGACGCTGGAATATGTGATCGGGCGGGGACGGGAAACCGGAATCCATGTATATTCCTGCGCCAACGTAACAAAAGGGATGAAAGGGCGGGAGCTGACGCCTATGCGCCGGCTGGCGGAAGTGGGCGCGGCAGGCTTTACCGACGACGGTCTCCCGCTGATGGACGAGGGGCTCGTCCGGGAGGCCATGCGGCAGGCCGCGGCGCTGGACAAGCCCGTCAGCTTCCACGAGGAGGATCCGGCCCTGATCGAAAACAACGGCATCAACCGCGGCGCGGCCAGCAGGCATTTCGGCGTCGGCGGTTCGCCCCGGGAGGCGGAGATTTCCCTGGTGGAGCGGGATTTAAGGCTCGCCCTGGAGACTGGAGCCAGCGTCGATATCCAGCATATCAGCGCGAGGGAGTCCGTAGCGCTGGTGCGCCGGGCGAAGGAGAAGGGGGGCAATATCCACGCGGAGGCCACGCCTCATCACTTCACCCTGACGGAGGAGGCCCTGATCCGGTACGGGACGCTGGCAAAGATGAACCCGCCCCTTCGGGAGGAGGCGGACAGGCAGGCAATCATCCGCGGGCTGGCGGACGGAAGCATCGATATCATAGCGACAGACCATGCGCCCCATACGGCGGAGGAGAAGGCAAAGCCCCTGACCGAGGCCCCCAGCGGCATCATCGGGCTGGAGACGGCGCTGGCGCTGGGGATCACGGAGCTGGCGGAGAAGGGGTTTCTTACGATGGAACAGCTTCTGACCCTGATGAGCGCCAACCCGGCCAAGCTTTATCATCTGGACGCCGGGTATCTGGCGGAGGGCGGCCCGGCGGATCTGATCCTGATCGATACCGCCGCCGAATGGACGCCGGTAGAATACGCGTCGAAAGCAAGGAATACGCCCTTTACGGGACGGCCTCTGAAGGGGAAGGTAGTCATGACCGTGTGCGGCGGGGAGATTGTGTACGAGGATAAGGGAGAACGGTAGCTTGTGTACTGGGACAGGGAAAGACAGGGTGACTCGGCGTAAATGCCGCTTTGTGCCATCGCAGAGATAAAACCGCCGGTGGGCGAAAGCTACGATAGATGATCGACAGTAAGGAGGTACACATCCATGAAAAAACTTTTCAGCTGTTTCCTGTTCTTATATGGTTGCATTTTCTGTCTGACCGGCTGCGGGAAAGAAGACGCGGCGGTAAATTCCGGTGAGTCTTCCGTCCCCGTAAGGGATTGGAAGCAGGAGGGCTTTGCGGTCTTAGGGGAGGTGACGGAGGAGCAGGGCTTCTGGGCGCAGGAGTTTATCGCCTGGGAGCACCGGGAGGTAGTCGTGGATCCGCAGACGGAAAAATTGGATGACGGCGTACGCCTGATAGAGGTCGGAGCCCTGGACGGAAAAGTCTATCGGCTGAATACGGTTATGAGACCGCCCCGTGGCAGGGCGGTAAGGTGGATTCTGGAAATCTATGACACGGCCTCCATGCAGGCCGAGGTCAGGGAATTTACCCCCGAGGATCTGGGACTGCAGGAGGAGGGGAAGGACTGCTTTTTGGTGGGAATGGATCTGATCGACGCGGAAAGCTATGTGTTCCAGTGGACGGAGATTGACGAAAATGAGGAAGGCCTGAACTATTATCAGTCGGCGGATAAAAGGGTCTATTCGAACCTGCAGGGGGAAGCGGCGGCGGTCGATCTGTGGGGGACGTGTCTGGAACAGGGGATTTTTAAGGAAGAATACAACGATTATGTTTGGATTCCGTCGGGTTCCTGCGTCTGCGACGGAGCGGGGAATACCTATGTCAGGGGCGGGGAGTCGGGCTACGGGTACAGGCGGCTGGCGGCGTTTGACAGGGAAGGAAAGCTCCTTCTGACTTACGGGGTAAGCGAGGAGGAGACATTTGAGGAGCCCCTGCGGACGGAGGCGGGGGAGCTGATTTACCCGGTTTACAACATGCGGAAAAAGTATTACGAGCTTCTTTGGGCCGACGTGGAGACGGGGGAGATGAAGAGTCTGGCGACGTTTGAGAGCAGCCGGCGTATCCAGCAGTTTTACGGTATGGAGGGAAACGACGTCTACTACGAGATGCCGGAGGGGATTGTCCGGTGGAATATCGAGAGCGGGGAGAGGACGCTTGTCTTCCTTTATCGGGAAAACGGAATCGGAAACGGCTACGAAACCATGCTGGTACTCCGGGAGGGGCAGCTCCCGCTTCTGCGGATCTACGGGGAGTATCAGGGGGAGGAGCCGGTGGACTGGCTGGCGCCCCTTTCCGACCGGCCGGTGGAACGGGAGACGGTCCGGGTAGTGGATTTGACCGGCGGCCAGGGGGACAGACAGGCGGCGGAGTGCGCGGCGTTGGCGTCCCGCAGGGATCCGAACCGGGGCTTTACCTATGAAAGCGCTACCCAGGGGGCGGAGGATTTCCGGACTCGTATCATGGCGGAGCTTGCCGCGGGGAAGGGGCCGGATATCCTGTATGTGTCCCGGTCCGATCTGGAGATCCTGCACGACGCCGGACTGCTGGCGGATCTGCGGGAGGTGCTTTCGGAGGAGACGCTGGAGGAGCTGCTGCCCGGCGTGATCGGCCTGGGAACCGTGGACGGGGAGCTGGCGGGGATGCCGGGGGGAGTGCAGGTTGAGGGACTGATGGTTTCTGCGGACGTCTGGAGCGAGCCGACCTGGCGGCTGGAGGACTTTACGGCCCTGGTGGAGGCGGGAAAGCTGGAGGGTCTGGCGTTTTATAATAACAGTTACTTTGCCTCTCTTGCCATGATGAGGCTCTTTACGGAATACAGTCTGGCGGATTCCTTTTTGATCGATTGGGAGAATCGGGAGAGTCATTTCGAGGACGAGCGGTATCTGCGTTTCCTGAGGGCGGTCGATATCGACCGGGAGCGGCTGGAGCTTGATGCGGGGACGAAGCTGAAGGGCGGAAAGAGGGTGGCCTTTCTTACTTTGATGAGCGAGCGTATGCTATTGGATTTCGGAGCCTCCATGAAACGGGAAAACGGTTTCTGCGTGGGTCTCCCCACGGAGGGGGACGCCGGGAATTACCTGACTGCGGAGGGAGTCATCGCGGTAAACGCCAATACCGATAAGAGGGAGGCGGCGCGGGTATTCCTGGAGTATTTTCTGGGAGAGCAGATCCAGGGTCTGAACGATAACCTCCTCAATCCCTGGCTGGGAGTCAGGAAGCTTTCGCCGGAGGATCTGGAATGGGACGAGGAGGGAAGATGCTTTTGGCACGGGGAGGAGGTCACGGTTTTTGAGGACGGAACCACGGCCCTCCATGTGGCGGAGGAGCTTCTGGAAAGCTGTGTGCCGGCTCCGGCGATCGATCCGGTGGTGAGCCGGATCCTGTTTGAGGAGCTGGAAGCGTTGTATATGGACAGCGCCAGACAGCCCGAACAGGCGGCGGACGCCATCGACAGAAGGATACAGATTTATCTGGACGAGGGGGAGTAAGGGAAGGGGATCAGCCGGAGAGAACGACAACGACCAGCCTCAGATGCTCAACTGTAAAAAGAGAAGAATCCCCCGGTAGCGCCTACTACCGGGGGATTCGCTTTGCGTGCATAATCTGTCGTGATCGACTCATTTGCCTATCGGCATTATAGTTTTTCTTTCGGCTTTCTTTACAGCCAATGGGGGAGCCGAGTATAAAAGATTGCGAGGAATATGCTTCTTCCGGTAGAGCGAACGGCGAAACATTGCCGTAAATCAGATTGACTGTTTAGCAAGACAAAGGCAGGCTGCGCCGGGAAAGGTTAAGATTCATTTAAGGTCGTTTTAAGAACCGCTTTATCCCCTTGTAGCGGTAAAAACCGTATAGTACAATGATCCTGCGCGAATTAACTATTTTAAGTAAGAGTCGCTGATATGCGCAGAAGGGGGAAATTATGGATACATTTTTATTTCAGGCAGGGCTGTGTCTGCAGGGCATGCGCCGACAGATCAAGCTGAATTGCGTAGTGGTTCTTTCCCTTTGCATCGGGATGTTCGTCCCCCTGGCGGCTCTGGCGGATATCGAGTATTTTGTCCGGTACGGAGAGACGGCCCGGGCGGCGTTTCCAGATTCCGCGGCGTATTTTTACAGCGCCAGCCAAAGGTATGAGACGGAAGAAATTTACGAGCGGCTGTCGAAGAACCCGAAGCTGGAGGAGGCGGCTGTCGCCGAGACGACGGGACGAACCCTGGAGTACCGGAGAGAAGAATTTTTTCAGCAGGTTTTAGCGGTATCGGAGGAATACTTCTCCTTTTATCCGCCCGTCCTTTTAGAGGGAAGAGGCATCGAGGAAGGGGATTACGGGAGTCCGGATCGGATCTGCCTTGTGGAGACGAACTTTTTCGCGGACAAGGGGAGAGAGGGAACGGTAGGCGAAAAAATCCGGATGGACGGGGAAGAGTATCGGATTGTCGGTATCTGCCGGAAAATCAATTCCCGGGGCGCGGTCTGGATTCCCTGGAATCCGGCGGAATACGCCCGGGACGGCGACCGGCAGCTGCGGGTGCTCGTCCGGTATCCGGCGGCCGTCTCGCTGTCCGAGGCGGAGGAAGAGATACGGCCCCTGTTTGAAGAGCTGAATTCCTTCGGGACGCTTTTGGAGGAGTATGAACGCTCACGGGAGAGCGGATTTCGGCTTTGCGCGTCGATTCTGCTGCTGGTGCTGCCCCTGATTGTCTTTTCCATGATGAACTGCTTTGCGGTGATACAGGGAAAGATCAGAAGGATGCGTTACCGGTTTGCGCTGGAGATGGCCTGCGGCGCGGGGAGGCGGGCCCTGTTCCGGGAGTGTATGTTGGAAAATCTGATTTTATGCGGGATTGCGCTCCTGCTGGATCTGGCGCTGACGCCCCTGGTATCCGCCTGGATTCCGGAAAAATTTGTCGTGGTCTGGGACGGCAGGGTGTATCTGGAGATGTTCCTGATCCTGCTGGCGGTCTGTGTGGTAATCAGTCGGCTGTCGGTTCGGAGCATCTTAAAAATCGGCTTGGCGGAGACGCTGAAGAATCGTTAGGCGAGCCTTGGGAAGCGATTCTTCCCGGAATCGATAGATTCCGTGGGATCGATAGATTCCATGGGATCGGCTTGAGGTAGGAGGTTGTAAGCATGTATTTGTGGGAGCGGAGCGTAGGGCGTTTCAGGAAGGCATGGAGATATTATGTGTGGGCGGTGTTGGAGCTGGCGGTCGGAATTACGATTATTGTCTGCCAGGACAGCGCCGCAGCGTCAATCCGGGAGCGGGGGGAATGCTGGCAGCGGCAGTCGGCGGCGGACAGAATCTCCGTCGAATCCTATGTGGCCGCGGATTTTTTCGAAAGCGACGGGCTGCCGATTACTTATGAGGACTATGGCGTTTTGCGAGAGAAATATTCCGGGACGGCGGATTTGTATTATGTGCAATACGGAAGCCTGTACCTGTCGTTGAATCCGATTTCCGTTTTAGGGGTATCCGAAAATAAATTTCAGGATCTGACCGGCTATCCGATGGGAGAGACGGCCTGGATTGGCCGGAAGGCCCTGAAGACGATTCGGGAGGCCTCCCTGTCCGGGGGAATGGGGAGCTGCTCCGTACAGGGGGATCTGTTTTATTTGAACGGGAATTGTTTTTCCTGGCGGCTTCTGGAAAAGCCGGACAATGAAATCCTGATTGGCTTCTCAGGGGCAAACAGCGATCTTTCCATGGAGGAATGTATTTTTCTTCCGTTAAGTCTGGCGGAATCGATCTCGGAGCCGCTTTTTTATAACGCCGGCCTGGAGGTGGGCGGGGAGGATTTTCGGCGGAAGGGAGCGGAGATCGTCGAGTACCTGAGCGAAATCCACGATGATTTTCATTATGCCGCGGCGGATCGATATCAGATGTACCGGAAGTACAGCCAGGACTTTTATGACACGGTCTCCCTGCTGGGATGGATTGGAAGGGTATCCCTTCTGCTGACGACGGCGGGGATCGTCGGTATTCTGCTGATTCATATGGATGAGAGGAAGAAGGACTTCGCGGTCAGCATGGCGGTGGGCGCGACGAGGCGTCGGCTGATGGCGGAGACGGCGCTGGAAATTTTTTTGCTCTGTCTGACCGGCGGCTTTTTATCCGTCGCGGCGGCGGGGGTGATTTCTCCGATGCTGTCTACGTCCCAGTATCTGGTGAGCCTGCGGCTGTGCTCCGTCGGTATCGCGGCGGCGATTGCAGCCGGGATGACGGCGGCAGTCTGGGGAGTGATCTTCCTCTGCTCCCGGATAAGGGAACCGATGGCGGCGCTGCGGGAAATTCAAAAATAGGGACAGGGCTCCCGGAATGAGGTGGCATATGGCATTGATCCGATTGGAAAAAATTCGTAAGGTATACGGCTCCGGCGACACGGCGACGGCCGCGTTAAAGGACGTTACGCTGGAGGTTGAGGATGGGGAATTCGTTATGCTGACCGGAAAATCCGGCTGCGGGAAAACGACGCTCCTGAATATTCTGGGCGGGATCGAGAGGGCTTCCGCCGGGAATTATCTTTTTGACGGGAAAGAAGTATTTAAGGGGAATCCGGATCGGCTGGCGGCCTTCCGAAACCGGAACATCGGCTATGTCTTTCAGGCCTATTATCTGATCGACGGACTCCGGGTAATCGAGAACGTAGAGCTGCCGCTCGGATACGCGAAGGTAAAGCGGGGGGAGCGCAGAAGCAGGGCGGCGGAAGCCCTGAAGCGGGTATCGCTGGAGGATCGGGCCAGGTATTATCCGAACCAGCTGTCCGGCGGGCAGCAGCAGAGGGCGGCGATCGCGCGGGCCATCGTCAATGTTCCGAAGGTCTTGCTGGCGGACGAACCTACCGGGAATCTGGACGAGGAGAACCGGCTGGAGATCATGAGGCTTTTGGCGGAGCTGCACGAAAGCGGCATGACGATTATCATGGTAACCCATGACATGGATCTCCTTTCCTATGCGACGAAGGTTTACCATATGGCGGACGGGCGGTTTGAATAAGCTTTGAATAAGATTTGAGCGGGAGCGAAAATTTTCGTGGTAAGCGAAGGGAAAGTGTGATATAATGTCCGCAAAGGGCAGAGTCAAGTGGCCGAAGAAGCAACTGCCGAGCTCGCTCGAGCAGTTGCTTCTTCGGACATTTGACGAGCGAAGCGACCCCGGGAAGCCGCAGGCTTCCCGGGTCTCTGCCCGTAACAGACGGCACCACCAAAGACAGGAGCAACCAGGATGAACAGTAAGTTCTTTGACCTGAAAAAGGAAAAACAGGATAGAATGATCAACGCGGCGCTGAAGATTTTTGCGCTTCAGGGCTATCGCCACGCCAGTACGGACGATATTGTCAGGGAGGCGTCGATCAGCAAGGGACTTCTGTTTCATTATTTTGAGAGCAAGCTGGGTGTCTATCGCTTTGTCTATGACTACAGCGTCAGGTATATCAGCCTGGAGCTGCGCTCAAACGTAAGCCCTGCGGAGAGCGATCTCTTTGAGATCCTGAAGCAGACGGAAAGCGCCCGGATGCACGCCATGCGGGGCTACCCCTATATGCAGCAGTTTTTGAACCGCTGCATGTATGAGGATGTCAGCGAGGCGCTGATGGCGATTGAGGAAAAGAAAGGTGTTTTGGAAGAGGTTTACCGGGGGATTAACTCCCGGATTCGGTATGACCTGCTGCCGCCGGGGGTTGACGGGGAAAAGCTGCGGAAGATGCTGGATTTTACCGTCAAGGGACTGATGACAGAGCGGTTTCAGAACGCATCCTTCCAGTCGGAGATGCTCTATCGGGAGATCTGCGACTATCTGGATATGATGAAGCAGCTGGTATATCGGGACGACGGGAAAGAAACGGCGGGAGCTTCGTCCCAGCCGTTTCAGCGGCCGGGACGGTAGGGGCCGTCGGCGGGATAGCCGCCCTTGAGCTTCTGCATACCGCGCTGGATGGCGTCCTTTGAATTTTTCCAATCGGCGTCCCGGTTGCGGTAGTCGAACTTTTCCACCAGCCAGGCGACGTCCTCGGAAAGTCTTTCCATATTTTGCTCCATAAGTGGCAGGAGGCAGCGGTAAAAGTCCTCTTTTTCCCGGTCGTTCAGCCTGGAGTCGGACGCCTGGCAGAGGTCGCCGAAATGAGGAAGGCAGAAGCCCTTGCTCTTTTTGATTTTTTCCACGAAATCAGGATCCTGTTTCCAGAGGCAGAAGAAGGTATCCATGTATCTTTCATAGGTGTCCTTAAACTGATTGCAGATGTAGCAGGAGGCTTCCTTTTCCCGTACCCAGACGCCTATGGCGTTGCCGCTGTCGACGCTCTTTTTGAGCTTGTCCTTCAGGGAGAGGCGCTGGGGCTTGAAGCCGGAGAACTCCTTTTTCATCTCGCCGATCATCCGAAGGTAGTGCGTTTTCAGAATCCAAGCGTTGCCCAGGGTATTGCCGTAATCGAACATTTTCTGGAAGTGGGCGCGGCAGAAGCCGGCCTTATCCGTGATTTCCCGGACGTCGGCCTCCATATAGGAGGCGCTGCTGCCCAGCACGAAATCCAGGAGATCCTGCTCGATGCTGCGCTCGATATAGCAGAAGGGACATTCGTCCCCGGCGTTGACGGCGTCGTTTAACGGAATGGTGTATAATTGCTCTTTCATGGGTATACCTCCAATCGGGTGGTCTTGTGTCCTGTAAATAAGTGTACCGCAAATATTATGGAATTGCTACTTTTTTGTAACAAATCTCTCTAAAAATTAAGAAATCTTAAGTTGTCACAGGCGCGGCTTGTGGGTACTATAGAAGTATAGATGTGATGAAAGATGTGATAACACTTGATATTCAGCAGTATAGAATTTCTGTTTCTATTTCTGCCGCTTTTTTTGATTATTTACTGGTTGGTTCCGAACAGACATAAAAATGTGACGCTTTTGGTCGGCAGCCTGATTTTTTATGCCGTGGGAGAACCGAAATATCTGATTTTGCTGATGGCTTCAGTAGTGGTAAATTACGGGTTTGGGCTGAGCCTTGGGCGGAACAGAAGGCTGAGAAACAGAGATAAGGGACAAAAGAAAACAGAATACGAGAAAAAGCGGAAGCGCATTTTTATAACAGCTGTTATATTAAACGTCGGCACATTGGCCTTCTTTAAGGCGATGGCGGGAACGGTAGGACTCCCTCTTGGGATCAGCTTTTACACCTTCCAGATTCTGTCTTACCTTGCGGATACGTATTCAGGAGAGCAGAAGCGGGAGACTTCCTTTGTGCGGCTGGCGGCTTATGTCACAATGTTCCCGCAGCTGATCTCCGGTCCCATCGTAAATTACGGAGAGGTGAGGGAGCGCCTGCACAGACGCAAATTTACGGCGGAGAATCTGCAGGAGGGCATGAAGCTTTTTACCATGGGACTGGCGGCGAAGGTATTGCTGGCGGATCGGCTGGGATTTTTATGGCAGGAGGTTCAGGTGACCGGATTTGAAAGTATCTCCACGCCGCTGGCCTGGATCGCCGCGGTCGCCTATTCCATGAAGATTTATTTTGACTTTTACGGCTATTCCCTGATGGCAAGAGGCCTGGCAAAGGCTCTGGGCTTTGACATTCCCGCGAATTTCAGGACGCCGTACATGGCGCGCTCGGTCAGGGACTTTTACCGCCGCTGGCATATGACGCTGGGCAGATGGTTCCGGAAGTATGTTTACATCCCCCTGGGCGGGAACCGGAAGGGAGAGCTGCGGACGGTATGCAACCTGCTGGCCGTATGGTGTCTGACGTCGGTGTGGCACGGCAACACGGCAAATTTCCTGATCTGGGGAATGCTCCTCTGGCTGCTTATTGTGCTGGAGAGGCGGATGAGCGCGCTGGGGGCGGACAGGCTGTTTGGGAAGGGAATTTTGCGGGCGGTTCCGCATCTTTATCTCTGGGCTGTGATCCCGGTTACCTGGGTCTGCTTTGCGGTGACGGATGTGGGCCAGCTGCAGCTCTACCTGGGCAGGATGTTCGGAGTCCTGGAGGGAATCAGCGTCAGCGGAGGGGACTGGCTTAGGGCGCTTCAGACTTACTGGTATCTGTTCGGCCTGGGCGCGCTGGCCTGCACGTCGGCGGTACAGAGGCTGTACGAACGCTGGAAGGACAGTATTTTGGGAAGCCTTTTTCTGACGGCGCTTTTCTGGCTGTGCGTCTGGAGGCTGCAGGTAGAGGGGCAGAATCCGTTTATGTATTCCAGTTTCTGATAAAGCGGAAATTATGCCGGGACAGATTTGTAGAAGGTGATTTGATTGAGGTTTTGTAAGAAATGGTCATTTTTGATAGGAATGGTCATCGCCGGAATTCTTTATTTCAGTTATGTGGATCATTGGCAGGTTTATGCCGAATCGATGGAGCGGGCAGGAAATTTTTACCGGATGATTTTCGGTGAGCCGGGCGGCCCGGGAGCGGACGGAAACGCGGCGGGAAGCCAGAGCGGAATCGAGTCGAACGGTTTCGAGGCGGGAGGCCCGGACGAGGTCGGAAATTCGGGCGGTTCGGGAGCGGACGGAAGCGCAGCAGGGAGCCAGAGCGGAATCGAGTCGAACGGTTCCGAGGCGGGAGGCCCGGACGAGGTCGGAAATTCGGGCGGCCCGGGAGCGGACGGAAGCGCAGCGGGAAATCAGGACGGAACCGGGACAGGCGATTCCGAGGCGGAAAGCCATGGCGGAATCAGTAATCCGGACAGTACAGAGTCGGGTGAAAACGGGCCGGGAAGCGGGGGCGACGGTCAGCCGAATGGAGCGGGAGCTGACAATCCGGTTGGAACGGCTTCCGGAAACACCGGCTATCCGAACGGTACGGCTTCCGGAAACACTGGCTACCCGAACGGTACGGCCTCCGGAAACAGCGCGCAGCCTGGCGAAAACGCGCCCAGGGAATTTGTGACGGTGGAGGATGATTATTTCGCGGACGCGGTCTTTATCGGCGATTCCCGGACGGTCGGGATGTATGAGTACGGCGGGCTGGAGGAAATTTCGACCTTTTACGCCTCCAAGGGACTGACGATCTATAAGATTTTTGACTCCGAGATCGTTAAGGTGCCGGGACAGAAACAAAAGATTACGATAGAGGAGGCGCTGCAGCAGAATACTTTCTCCAGGATCTACCTGATGATCGGGATCAATGAGATGGGAACGGGGACGGTGGAGACCTTTATCGAGAAATATAAGGAGGTTGTGGCGCATCTGCAGGAGCTGCAGCCGGAGGCGGATCTCTTTATACAGGGGATTATAAAGGTGACGACGGAACGCTCTGAGAAGGGGGATTATATCAACAACGAGGGGATTGAGGCCCGCAACGCCGAGCTGGAGAAGCTGGCGGACGGACAGAAGATCTTTTACCTGGACGTAAATCCTCTGATCTGCGACGAGACGGGAGGAATGGAGCCTTCCTATACCTTTGACGGCGTCCATTTAAAGGCGCAATATATTGAAATCTGGAAGAATTTCCTCAAGGAACACGCGATCCAGTAAGAGAGATAATAAAAAACGGGTGTTACTCTGTTTTTTCCTTGACTCATGTACCGGAAAAGAATATTATTATAAGGATAAGCAATGAGGCCGGTCGACGGCCTCGTTGCGCGATTCGGCGGAGCGCGGAGTCTGGCGCGGGAAAAGTGTAAGAAAAGACTCTATTTATGCCCGCCGATTCAAACCGACGGCGTCGGCGGAAAGCCGCCGACAGGGGATTACAGGAGGATGAGTTCATGAGCGAGAAAAAAACGGCTCTCGGAGAGAGCGGCATCTACGATGCCAAAACACTGGGCGTGCCGAAGGTTGCGTTGCTGGGACTGCAGCATATGTTCGCAATGTTCGGTTCGACCATTCTGGTTCCGATTCTGACGGGACTGGACGTTTCTACGACACTGTTGTTTGCGGGCATCGGAACCTTGATGTTTCACTTCCTGACGAAGAGAAAGGTGCCTGCGTTTCTCGGCTCCTCCTTTGCCTTTTTGGGCGGATACTTCGCCATCGCGCCGAACGGCGAGCCGGATCTGCTGCCTTACGCCTGCTTCGGCGTGGCCTGCGCGGGGCTGCTCTATTTGCTGCTTGCGCTTCTGATCAAGCTTTTCGGCACCGGTAAGGTGATGAAGTTTTTCCCGCCTGTGGTAACGGGCCCGATCATCATCGCGATTGGTCTGACCCTTTCCCAGTCGGCGATCGACAGCTGCTCCAGCGACTGGCTGATCGCGCTGGTTGCAATCGCCCTGATTGTGGTCTGCAATATCTGGGGTAAGGGAATGATCAAGATCGTGCCGATTATCATCGGTGTAATTGGCTCCTATCTGCTGGCGGTGATTCTGGGCAGAGTGGATTTCGCAAATGTGGCGGAGGCGTCCTGGGTCGGCCTGCCGATTCACTGGGAGAGCACCGTCTTCTGGGCCTTTGCGGACGGAAACGCTTCCCTGCTGATCACAAGCGTTATCACGATCATGCCGATCGCGCTGGCGACGATTGTAGAGCACATCGGAGATATTTCCGCGATTTCCTCTACAGTAGGAACCAACTTTATCAAGGATCCCGGTCTGCACCGGACGCTGCTGGGCGACGGCCTTGCGACGATAGCGGCCTCCCTGTTCGGGGCTCCGGCCAATACGACCTACGGCGAGAATACGGGCGTGCTTTCCCTGACGAAGGTATTTGATCCCATGGTAATCCGTCTGGCGGCCTGCTTTGCGATCCTGTTCTCCTTCTGCCCGAAGTTTGCGGCGATTATAGGCTGTATGCCTTCCGCTACGGTAGGCGGCGTCTCTCTGGTGCTTTACGGAATGATTTCCGCGGTCGGCGTCCGCAATGTCGTGGAGTCCCGCTGTGACTTTTCCAAGAGCCGCAACGTTATCATCGCGGCCCTGATTCTGGTATTGTCGATCGGTATCAAGTACAGCGCCGCGGGAGCGATTTCGTTCCAGGTGGCGTCCGTTACGATCAGCCTCTCCGGTCTTGCGGTAGGCGCGCTGGTAGGTATCATCCTCAACGCGGTGCTTCCCGGCAAGGATTACGTTTTCGACGAGGAAGAGCCTACGGATACCGGCGTGAATTTTGCAGTGATGAGTAAAGAAAAATAAGTGTAAAGAAAAATAAGCTCCGCCGGAACGGATTCGCGGTGCGGTGAATACGCTGATAAAGGGAGGAGCATCGTCAGGTGCTCCTCTTTTCCCAATCAGGGGGATCCGTTTGGAAGTAAACTTCCAATGCCGGGCCTGTCGGTCTGTCATCGAAAGGCAAATATTGAATTAATGCCAAAGAGGGGTGTTTACACAACCTCTTGTGAGGCGGGCAAAGGGGTGTAAGTATGAGAGTTGTGGATATGCATTGCGATACGATCAGCAGGCTTCTGGAGCTGCAGGAGGAGGGCAGGGCGGAGAGTCTGCGGGAAAACAGGGGGCACCTGGATCTGCTGCGCATGAGGCGGGGGGACTATCTTCTCCAGAATTTCGCGTTGTTTGTGGAGATGGGGAGCGCCGGCGACCCCTGGGAAAAGGTTTGCGCCCTGCACCGCCTGTACCGGGAGGAGATGGAGAAAAACAGCGATTTGATCGCGCCGGTACTCTGTTTTTCGGATATCGAAAAAAACAGGGCCGCGGGAAAGCTGTCGGCCATGCTGACCGTGGAGGAGGGAGGCGTCTGTAAGGGAGAAGTCGAAAAGCTGCGGACGCTTTACGATATGGGAGTACGGATGCTGACCCTGACCTGGAATTATCCCAACGAGCTGGGCAGCCCCAACCGCGACAGGGAGCTTGGCGTGAAATTTCGGGAGGCACGAAAAAAACTGGCGGAGTGCGCCGAGGGTACGCCGGAGTATCAGGAGCGGAGGGCGGAGCTTGGCGGAGTTTACCGGGAGTTGAGCCATGTGCCGAATGTGGAAGACGGACTGACGGAGAGGGGAAGGGAATTTGTAGCCGAGATGGAGAGGCTGAGAATGATCCCGGACGTTTCCCACTTGTCCGACGCGGGCTTTTACGATGTGCTGGAGACGACAAAGAAGCCCTTTGCGGCCAGCCATTCCGACGCGAGGGAGGTATGTCCCAACGTGCGGAATATGACGGACGACATGATCCGGAGGCTGAGCCTTCGGGGCGGCGTTATGGGTCTGAATTACTGCGCCGATTTTCTGGAGGAGGCCCCGCTGGGACAGGAAAATCCGGGAACCATAGCGGCGATCGTCCGACACGCGGAGCATATTGTAAAGGTCGGCGGGATCGAGGTGCTGGGGCTGGGAAGCGATTTCGACGGCATCGATACCCATCGGGAGCTGCCGGGAGCCCAGAGTATGGAGCTGCTCTGGGATGCTCTCCGGAAGGCGGGCTTTAGCGAGGACAGCCTGGATCGGATTTTTTATAAGAATGTGCTGCGGGTCTATCGGGATACGCTGGGATAATTGGGCAATAACAGACAAACAGCCTGCGGAGCAGGCGGTCCAGGCGCTGATGGCGCGTTTGTGGGTTAAGATGATATATCAGGGAAGGAGGGTTGGCATGAAGACACGGGAAGAATTAGGGAGACTTTTTGACGGAGGCGAACAGGCTTTTCTGGTGACAACCCGGCCCTTTTCCCGGGAGGCTGTGCTGATCTATTGTAACGAGGCGGCGGCGCTGCTTTTGGGGGAGCCCCGGGAGGCGCTGGCCGGAAGGAAGATTGGCAGCCTGGCGGCCGGATGGCGGGACGGAAAGGAAGTCTACAGCTCGACCTTTGACGGGGATCTGGCTTTAAGTGTGATTGTGGATCTTTCGGATGCGAAACGGGCGGCGCAGCAGGAGTACGAAAAGCATAAGCAGGAGATGGAGCGGACGCTGGAGGCGGCCAATATCGCCAATAAGGCCAAGACGAAATTCCTGTCCGAGATGTCCCATGATATCCGGACGCCCATGAACGCGATCATAGGGATGACGGATATCGCCTTGAATCACGCGGAAGACCAGAAGCGGGTGGAGGACTGCCTGAAAAAGATACAGACCGCATCGGGGCACCTTCTGCGGCTGATCAATGAGGTGCTCGACATGTCCCGGATCGAGAGCGGGAAGCTGGTTCTGGTAGAGGAGAAATTCCAGCTGGCGGATCTGATCCATGAGGTGTTTATCGTGATCAAGGCCCAGGCGGAGAAAAAGAAGATCGACTTTAAGCTGGAGCTTGGGGAGATCCCACGCGAAGAGCTGACGGGGGACAGGCTGCGAATCCAGCAGATTTATATTAATGTCCTGTCCAATGCGGTAAAATATACCCAGGAGGGCGGCTATGTCAGGATGAAGCTCTGGCAGGAAGAAACCGAAGGCGGCAGGGTGGAGCAGTTTTTGACGGTGCAGGATAACGGGATCGGTATGGCACCGGAGTTCGTGCAGCAGATCTTCGAGCCCTTTGAGCGGGAGAGAAATACGACCTTCAGCGGAATCGAGGGCGCGGGTCTGGGCTTAAGCATCACGAAGAAGCTGGTGGATATGATGCAGGGGCATATTTCTGTGGAGAGCAGCAGGGGAAAGGGCAGTCGGTTCGACATCGATTTTCCCCTGGCCTATTCGGAGTCTGAGAAGCTGGCGGAAAACGGCGCGCTGGCGGGAAAGAGAGTCCTGATCCTGACGGGAGTGAAGGAAAAGTTCGCGAGACTCCCGGAGATGCTGGAAAAGCTGGGGATGGAGGCGGATACGGCGTCCTGCGGTATGGAGGCCATCGATCTGCTGAACGACGCGGATATCACGGGGAAGGACTATTTCGCCCTGCTGGCTAACGATAAGCTGGCGGATCTGGAGTTGTCCCTCCTCCTTCCGGAAATCCGCGCCAGAAAGGGAAAGGACTTTCCCATGCTGCTCCTGTCGGAGAGCGACTGGACGGAGCTGGAATACCTGATGCAGCAGGCGGGAATTACCTCCTTTGTCCCGCTGCCCCTGTTCGAGAGCCGGCTGGCGGAGGCGCTGTTCGCCTATACGGAGGCGGGAAAGAAAAAGCAGGAGCGGCGGCCCGGGGCGGAAAGACATTACGAGGACTGCCACATTCTTCTGGTGGAGGATAATGATCTGAATCTGGAAATTGCGGTGGAAATCCTGAAAAGTACGGGAGCGGCCGTGGATACGGCCAGGGACGGACAGGAGGCGCTCGACGCCTTCTCGGCAAAGCCTGCGTTTTATTACGACCTGATCCTGATGGATATCCAGATGCCCGTGATGGACGGTCTGGAGGCGACGAGGCGGATTCGCGCCCTGAGCAGGCCGGACGCGGCGACAGTGCATATTGTAGCCATGACGGCCAACGCCTTCGTAGAGGACAGGCAGAGATCGGTGCAGGCCGGTATGAACGCTCATATTGCAAAGCCGTTGGATGTGGAACAGGTTTTGGAATGCCTGGATAAGTGGGGTGGGAAATCTTGATGCGTCAATATCAGACGGATTATATTGCCAATACCGAGAAAGTGATAGAGCTCATGCGCCATGCGGGGATTTCCGGTCTCCCGACGGAGGAGATCGCTGAAAAGCTGCGGGAAAAAAACGCCGGGATCCGCGGACTCAGGGAGGAAAATTCCCGGATCCTGAGGGAGAAGCTTTTTCCGCTGCTGGATAATATCCTGACGGCGGACGAGGAGGAGCTGCGATCGCTGGAGGAATTTGCGGACAACCTGTACCGGAGACAGCTGGACGCCGGGATCCGGTATTATGTCTGCCGCGCGCTGGTGAGCAGCGCGCGTGTTCGGAAGATGCGGGATTTCCTGATCAAGGAGCTTTATATGACCGGGATGGCCCTGCATGAATTTCAGCGCGTGGCGGATGAGACGAAGGCGCGGGCCTGCGACTGGAAGCTGAGGATGCTGTTCGGGGAGGCGGCCGGATATATCCGCTATTATGACGAGATTGAGGACACGGAGACAAGAGGCTTCATTCATCGCGCCATGGGCAATATTGCCCTGGGGATCTTTGTGGAGGATCGGAAGACGGCGGAGAGGAAATTTGAAGTGATCCGGAGATCCCTGCAGGTGCTGACCGATCCCGTCTATCAGCAGAAGACGCCGGGGCTGCCCTGGGAGCTGTATATTTATAAGACCCATCAGGAGCGGACGACTATGCTTTCCTATCTGCGCAGCGGGACGGCTACCAGCCGGGACGTCCGGGACGTATTGGAATCCGCCCAGTATGTTTACGACAGACAGATGGAGGAGGCGCGGAAAAAGGGAAGCAGGCCGAGCCCGAGATGGCTTTACGCCTATTACGCCGCCTCCTATCACTGCGGGATCCATTCCCTGCCGGAGCTGCTTTTGGATCTGGAGAAAACCTATGCGGCGGTGCCCAGCGACGATTACGGCTCGGACGGGATGTACGGCAATCTTTTTCTGCCTCTGATCTACTCCAGCTATGTAGAGCGGGACGCTGCCCTGCTGGAGAAGAAGAAGCCGGTGGTGCTGCTGATGTACCGCCGCCAGCTGGAATATCTGAAGCGGATGCCCAAGGCGGAGGATTTGAGCGCTCAATTCTATTATGTCCGGCTCTGTCTGGAAAATTATCTGGAATACCCTGGAGAAACCAGCTTTCGGGAATACATTGGCCAGATGCTCGAGGGGCGATATCCGGAAATTCATGTGCATTCCCGGAGGGTGGCCAGACTTTCCGGAATTTTGCTGCGGGGCCTGCTGCAGGAGAATCCGGCGTTTCTGCTGGGAGTCAGAGGGATTACGGATTTACAGGAGCTGAGGGAGCGGCAGCGGGAGCTGGAGCGGTTCCTTTACGACGGAAGCGTACTGCACGATATCGGAAAGCTGAGGCAGCTGGAGCTTTACGAGACGCCCAACCGGGGACGGTTGACGGAAGAGGAGGAGATGTACTGTAACCACGCCGCCTATGGGGCGGAAATTTTACGGCGCTGCCCCTCTACCCGCGATTACGCGGTCTTTGCCCTGGGACATCACAGGTGGTACAACGGCGGGGGCGGGTATCCGGAAGAGTACCGCAGGGAGGAAACCTGCGACGCGGCGCTGGTGGATATCGTCAGTGTGGCCGATTTCCTGGAGGAAAGGTGCGATCCGCTGGGCGACTACCACACGGACATTGTCTCCTGGGAGGAGGCGCTGGAGGAGCTGAGGGCCGGCAGCGGGACGCGGTTTGCGCCGGAGGTGGTAGAAGTGTGCAAAGATATTTCTGGCGGCATGGCGGGAAGCGTGCATAAAAGAATGTAGTTATGGAAACTACTAAAAAAGATTAAAAAAACTATAAAATGTAATTTCAAAAGCTGAAAACCGGTTGCTTTTTTCTGTGAGACGTGTTATCCTTTACATAGCAATTAAACAAGAAAGGTTGTTTTAACAGATGAAAGACGCATTCCAGATTGTCAGCGACGGCTCCTGCGACCTCCCGGCAGAACTCACAAAGGGAAAAAATATCGAGGTAGTGCCTTTTTACGTCTCCTTTGACGACGAGGTCTATCTGAAGGAAAATGTGGATATCGGGATCCGGGATTTTTATCAGCAGATGGTAGATCGCAAGGGGGTTTACCCGAAGTCCTCCATGCCCTCCGCCCAGGATTACGCGGAGGTTTTCCTGCCCTATGCCAGACAGGACATGCCCGTAATCTGTATCTGCATCACGACGAAATTCAGCGGCTCCATGCAGTCCGCGGTCAATGCCAGGGAGCTTGTGCTGGAGGAATATCCCAAGGCCAGAATCACAGTGATCAATTCCTGTGTGGATACGGTTCTGCAGGGGATTTATGTCCTGGAGGCGGTAAAGCTGCGGGAGGCGGGTGTAAGCTACGAGGACGCTGTGGCGCGGCTGGAAGAGATTAAGAGTACGGGCCGGATTTTCTTTACGGTGGGCGATATGGAGTATTTGCAGCACGGGGGAAGAATCGGCAGGGTGGCGGCTGTGGCCGGGAGCGTTCTGGGGATTCGCCCGGTGATCACGCTGCAGAACGGCGAGATCTACCCCTCCGGGATCGGCCGGGGAAGAAAGAGAACCACGGAAAAAGCCCTGGAGCTCCTGCTGAGGTATCTGCGGGAAAGCGGCAAGGGAATCGACCGCTTCAGCATCACGGTGGGCTACGGCTACGATATCGAGGAGGGGAAGGCCTTCCGGGATCACGCGCTGGAGGTGCTGCGCGGCAAGGGATATGAGATCGGGGAAATTCCTACGTTCCAGATCGGCGCTACCATCGGCGTCCACACAGGCCCCTATCCCCTGGGCTTCGGTATTATCGAGAAGGCGCTGTGAAATTAATTCGCGGCGCTGTTTCCGGCTAAGACCGAAGGGAAGGCTGTGGAAAGGCATGGTTGTTCTTAGGAAATTTCAGGCTCCTGTGCAGCAGGCCAGGAGCTCTTTTATATTCTGAAAAGCATAATCGGCGGGATAAGGAGTCTCCTTCATATCGCTCGGGGAGGCTTCTCCCGTAAAGACCACGCAGGTATCGACGCCGCCGTTGATCCCGCAGGCAATATCCGTATAAAGCCGGTCGCCCACCACAAGCGTTTCCTCCGGAGAAAAGCCGGAGAGCCGCAGGCAGAGCTCTACGACCTCCCGGCTGGGCTTTCCCAGGTAGATCGGTTCTTTCCCCGTCGTCTGGGTAAGCATCTGACAGATCGCGCCGCAGTCCGGAATAAAACCGAAATCGATGGGGCAGCGCAGATCCGGATTGGTCGCGTAAAAAGGAGCGTCCGTGGTCTGTAAAACCTTGGAAGCCCTGATCAGCTTTTCATAAGTCAGCTCGCTGTCGTAGGCCGCTACAACGCAGTCGATCCCTTCCTCAGCCGCCTCCGTCACAGACAGGCCGTTTCTTCTCAGCTCCGCCAGAAAAGAAGCCGTTCCCAGGACGAAAATCTTCTTTCCCGCAAAATGCCGGGTCAGAAAGCGGACGGTCATATAGCCGGAGGTAATAAACTGATCCTCCGTCGTTTCCAGACCGAAGGCGCTCTGGAATTTTTCTACGTAATCCAGGCCGCTTTTGGTGGAATTGTTGGTAATATAATAGGCTTTTCCGCCGATCCGCTCAATATAATCGAGCAGCTCGGCGCTGCCCTCGTAGAGGGTATCGCCGACGGCCAGAGTGCCGTCGATATCGAAAAGAAACAATTTTTTCTTTTTCAGCAGTTCCGGTGATTTCATGAAAAACCTCCGTGTGTTGTTATAGATAAGCATCCAGCGCGGTCTCTACCTGGGGCATCTTCCTGACTCTGGGCGAGCGGATGACCCGCCCCCTTGTCACTACCATAGAGAGATCCCGCAGGGCGCTTAAGCTTTCCAGCGGATTGTTTTTACATACGATAAAGTCCGCGGATTTCCCGGGCTCGACGGTTCCCGTGACCTCCCCGAGCCCCGCGATTTGAGCGTTGCGCTTCGTCGCGGTAAAGAGGGCGAAGGCGTTGGAGACGCCGCAGTACTTCTGGAAATAATGAAGCTCCCGCCACATATCGTAATGGGTGACGAAGGGACAGCCCGTATCCGTGCCCAAGCCCACGGGGATTCCGTTGGCAAGGCATTCCCGGGCGCACTCCACGATCCCGTCAAAAACGATTTTGCCGTTAAACTGACCCATCTCGTCGATGTGGCTGACGGAGCGGTCGAAGAAGGCATAGGGCAGGGCCGGGGAGAGCGTAGCGACCAGGGCGGCCCCCCTTTTCCGGAAGAGCTGCAGGATCTCCGCGTCCGGCTTCGCGCCGTGCTCGATGGTATCCACGCCGTTTTCCAAGGCAACCCGGACTCCCTCCGGGCTTTCTACGTGGGCGGCGACGGGAAGCCCCAGCCGGTGCGCCTCGTCGCAGGCGCTTTTTACCAGCGCCGGAGCCATCTTCAGAACGCCGGGTTCTCCCTTTACCGTGGCGTCCAGGACGCCGCCTGTAATCATGAGCTTGATCAGGTCGGGCTTTGTCTCCGCAATTTTGCGGACGTAATCCGCCGCCTCCTCCGGGCTGTCCGCCTCGTAGGCCAGGGAGCCTGCCATGTGTCCGCCGGGGACAGAAACCGCCATATTGCCGGCCAGAATCCGCGGCCCCTTCGCCTTCCCGGCGTTGATCTGATCCCGGATCCAGGCGTCGTAATTCTCTACGCCGCCCACGGAACGCAGGGTGGTGACGCCGCTGTAAAGCTCTGTGCGGCTGAAGGAGCGGTACATGGACTCCAGATACTTACGGGTCAGGGCGTTGGCGGTGGCGAATTTTACGATCTTTTTGGTATCCATGGGCTTCTTGCGGGGTTTTCCGCTGCCCGGAATATGGACGTGGAGGTTGATCAGGCCGGGAGCCAGGTACTGTCCCTCCAGATCGATGATTTCACAGTCTGTGGAGGGGACTTCCTTTTCGGGGATGATCGCCGTGATCTTATCCTCTTCTACCAGGACGGCCCGGCCGGTCAGAGGAGTCATCTCCTCGCTCCCGTCCAGGAGGATACCGTTGATAAAGGCTTTTTTCATGTTGTGTTTTCCTTTCTCAGGAAGGATTTGCGGCCTTCCCGCTATGTATTATACAGGTAATTCGGAAGCATACCGGCGGAACGGAAGCTGTTTTTCGTAAACCGCAGGTGTTCGGATCGGGTCAGATCGGATCGAATAAAACCGGAATGACATAAACCGGTGCGCTTTGAGCGAACGAGAGCTTCCGCCGCGAAGGATGGCGCTTTAAGTCCGCGCGTCGGCGGCAATGACCTTCTGCAGGAAGGCGTCCACCGCCAGCCCCCACTTTTTAGGCTCCTCCTTGATCGGGGAGTGAGCCGAATCCTCGAACCAGATCCATTCCTTCCAGGGGCAGTCCAGCCTGGCGTACCATTGTCTGGCCAGCTGGAAAGGGGTATTGTAATCATGCCGCCCGGTGGTCATCAGGACGGGCATCGTCAGGGCGGGAATGGAGACGTCATAGTCCCGAGCCACTACCTGGGGCCACATCACGTCGCTTAAGTACAGCGCTCCCTGTACATAGCCGGGGATATCCCGGAGCCGATAGCCCTCCATCCGAAGCAGGGGAATCAGCAGGGAGGGAATGAGCCCGCCGCGCTCCTTATAGTCCGCCCCGCCGTATCGGGTCAGACAATCCCTCTGCGCACGCATGGCCTTGGCGGAAGGATAGACGCCGTCTACGGGGCCGTTTCCCTCCAGCTTCTGCAGGGCTTTCCGGTCGTTTGCTTTCCTTGCCTCTTCCAGGCAGAACTCGTAGGAAATGCGCTCATTCTCCGCCCCGTTGACGACCTGGCCCTGGGCGATATAGGCCAGGATCCGCTCCGGGTAACGCTGCGCCAGGGGAGCGCCGATCACCGTACCCCAGGAATGGCAGGCGATAATAAGCTTTTTCTGATCGAATTTCCGGCAGAGGTATTCGATCAACGCCCTGGCGTCCTGAATATAGTCCTCGACCTGCGGCGTGCCTGCCTTGATCGTCTTGCGGTAGCTCTTGCCGCTTCCCCGCTGATCCCAGAGAACCATGGTATAACGTCCGGCAAGCTCGGACTGATAGTGCATCACCCAATGCCTGTCGCAGACGCCGGGGCCTCCGTGCAGAAAAAGAATCACGGGGTTTTTCGCGTCACAGGAACGGATGCGGATATTCTGCCGGTCGCCGTTCAGCTCTACCCATTCTTCGTAATCCAGTGCATAAGTTGTCTTTTTCATAAAACTCCTCCTTATACCCATGCCTGCCAACAGCAGGCTCAAATTCAATAGTACTTGACAATAGAATCATCTTTTCGATTCTATTGCTATGAAAATCCCTGATTTTCATACTTTGCACGCCGGAATTCTCCGTATGATACCGTCAGGAAACGGGAACAAAATCTCCGACGTGTGTTCCTATTGTACCGCAAAGTCGGAGGGAACACAATCGAAACAAATGAAAGATTTATTTTTATTGATTTTCTTTTGGTGAAAGGTTATAATAAATTTAGAAGCGTCCCGTAAGACAACGGTTCGCCTCAGTTAAAGGTGATTATCAAAGAAGCAACCTAACTTTGGCGGGTGCGGTTGCTTTTTTGATGCTTAAATTGATTGATCGAGCGGAGCTCCACCGCAAGATGACGCTTGACTTTTCGGGTCCCGGGAGATAGGATAGGATTATCGATAAACGGCGTAAGCCGGGATAAACGGAGGACAAAAAGATGAATCAGAACCCTTATGCAGGAACTCAGACGGAGAAGAACCTGGAGGCGGCGTTCGCGGGCGAATCGCAGGCCAGAAACAAGTATACCTATTTCGCGTCCGTGGCGAAGAAGGAAGGCTATGAGCAGATTGCCTCGCTGTTTTTGAAAACGGCGGACAACGAGAAAGAACACGCCAAGATGTGGTTCAAGGAATTAAAGGGAATCGGCGATACCGCCGCGAACCTTACCGCCGCGGCGGAGGGCGAGAATTTCGAGTGGACGGATATGTACGAGGGCTTCGCGAAGACGGCGGAGGAGGAAGGCTTTCCGGAGCTGGCGGCAAAATTCCGCATGGTGGGGGAGATCGAAAAGCATCATGAGGAGCGCTACCGCGCTTTGTTAAAAAATGTGGAGACCGCCGCTGTATTTGAAAAGAGCGAGGTCAAGGTATGGGAGTGCAGAAACTGCGGCCATATCGTAGTCGGCACGAAAGCGCCGGAGATCTGCCCGGTGTGCGCTCATCCTCAGAGCTATTTTGAGATTCACGGGGAGAATTATTGATTCATTTGTTCCAGTTTCTTTTTCAGGGTGTCTGCAGAGAAACTTAACAGCAGAAGGCTATAAATGTCAGATATCTTATAAAAAAGATAAAAGAGGTGCCGCAGCTTGCCAATCACGAAGAGCTGCGGCGTCTTTTATGATCCGGCGGAAGATTTGTCGCACGACCTTTGCGGAAAGGATTCAGTTGCCCTTTTTGCTGCCGTACCGGATTCTCCGGTAGCCCTGTAAAAGCTTATAATAGAGCAGGAAGAGCACCGGACATTTTACATGCAGCGCAATCAGCCTCTTGTTTTCCGCATCCGTGTACTGCTGATAATAGGGATTATCCGCGTAATCGGGAGCCTGCGCCAGCAGGTAGCTCCGCAGCCGACGGATAAAAGTAAGGGAGGGCAGGGCAGCCGTCTGTAAATAGGAGAACAAGGTGATTTTATAGCCCAGCTCCATGACTTTATAGAGGATTTCTTCCCGGTATTTTTCATAAAATCCTCTTTGCTTCAGCTCCTCTTTATAAATTTCCATGGCTTTCATGCGATCCTCGCATCGGTCCAGATCTGTTTTGTGAACGGTTGAGCCGCTGTGTTGATAGTAAAAGTACAAAGGTCTATCTACCCGCTCAAAGCGGGAGGCGTACAGCAAAGGCAGAGCGGCCACAGCGTTATCCTCATAAAAAATACCTTCGGGAAACCGAATTTTTTGCTCCTCAAACAACTGCCGCCGATAAATCTTGATCACCATGCTTCCCGGATTTAAAAGCAGCTTCTTATATTGTGCATCTCCTAAACGTCCGGTCTGATCGGCCGTGTTATTCCGGCAAACAGTACCGGTTTCCTTACCGATTTCATCCGTAAGAAGATAGTCGCAGCCCACGACGTCCGCTCCGGTTTCCTCCGCTTTTTTTAACAGGCTGGAAAACATATCCCCGGCGACCCAGTCGTCGCTGTCTACAAATCCGATCCACTGTCCGCAGGCCTTCTGTAGACCAAGGTTTTTTGCGCCCCCCTGGCGCAGGTTGACCGACGAGGCGACCGTCACAAAACGACGCCCGTACCTTTCGCTGTAGCTTTTTAAAAGCGCAAGGGAATCGTCCGTGGACTTGTCATCGACAGCAATGATTTCCAGATCCTCCACATCCTGCTTTACCAGAGAGTCCAGACAGTTTTTCAGTTTGTTTTCCGCCATCATATTATAGACGGGCACGATAATGCTAAGTTTCATAAGTAATCCTAATCCTTATCCGGGTCAACGATTTTTGAACCCGCTAAAGCCGGTCGTTATTGTCTCTTTAGGTTTTTGCTTTCTTTCCGGAAATCGGAAGGGCTTTGTACAAGTCCATTATAGCCGATTTACGGGCAAAGTAAAGATTTTTTGCGCGGTATTGACGGGAAATGTGCGAACAGGCGAAGAAATACGGAAAAATAAACCTGCGTATTGTCGGAATTCGCTGACTAATAAAACTTGCGGATTGCCGAATTCTATGATATGCTTTTCTGGGGAGGTGGGAAGTGTGCTGTTTCAGCGGAAAATATATGATAGATTTCTTTCGTGGAAATCGGAGGCAAAGGGGAAGAAAGCGCTCCTGGTGGAGGGCGCCCGCCGGATTGGGAAGTCTACCGTGGTGGAAGAGTTTGCAAAAAAGGAGTATCGGAGCTATATTCTGCTTGATTTCGCCAGGGCTTCTGATGAGGTGAGAAAATATTTTCACCTATATCTGAATGACCTGGATACGTTCTACATGCTTCTGTCGGTTCAGTATGGCGTTCCTCTTTTTGAGCGGGAAAGCGTTATTATTTTTGACGAGGTTCAGCTGTTCCCAAAGGCACGGGAAGCCGTCAAATATCTGGTGGCGGATGGTCGATATGACTTTATGGAGACGGGAACCCTGATTTCTATAAAAGAGAACGTGAAGGACATCGTGATTCCGTCGGAAGAACGGCATGTCCGGATGTATCCCCTGGATTTTGAGGAGTTTTGCTGGGCTTTGGGGGAAAAGCCGATGATCGAGTATATTCAGGAGTGCTTTCAGAAAAGGATTCCTCTGGAACAAAGCCTCCATGAAAAGGCGATGCTTCTGTTTAAACAGTATCTTCTGGTCGGCGGGATGCCCATGAGTATTGTTGCGTTCCTGGAGGGCAGGAAAGATTTTAGGAAAGCCGATGCCGAAAAGAGGGACATTTTGGAGTTGTACCGCGGCGATATTAGGAAGATTAAAGCGCAATATCGCTCCAAGGTTTTGACTATATTTGATCAGATCCCCGGATTGCTTTCCCGGCATGAGAAGCGGGTAGTATTCAACCGCATTGTGGAGGGCTCCGTGGCGGAGCAATATGAAGAGACTTTCTTTTGGCTTTCCGATTCCATGGTTGCCAACGAGTGTCGCCGCACGAACGATCCCAATGTAGGCTTGTCCTGGAATGAATCGGATACTTATATCAAGTGCTATCTGGGCGATACAGGCCTGCTGGTCAGTCACGCTTTTGATGAAAACGAATTGTTGGAGGACGAAGTCTACAAGCAGATACTGGCGGGAAAGCTGGGACTGAATCAGGGTATGCTTTATGAAAATGCCATTGCGCAAATGCTGGTTGCCAACGGACATCGGCTGTTCTTCTACACGCACTATAACGAAGAAAAACGCCGCAATGACATCGAAATTGACTTTCTGATTTCAAACAACAGCAAAACGAAATACAAAATGTACCCTATTGAGGTCAAATCAGGCACGCACTATTCTGTCGAATCCCTGCTGAGGTTTCAGGAAAAATACAGGAGCAGGATTGGCGAATGCTATATCATTCATCCCCGCAATCTTATGAGGAAGGAGAACATTCTCTGTATTCCGCCCTATATGACAATATGCCTGTAAGAATTTCCGGGGTTTGCGGCGGAGGAACTGGAACGCAAATCTGTGTTGTTCTAATGGAGTTACTGAAAAATGGCTATGTGGAAACACATAGCCATTTTATGGGAAAGATTTTTTTCGTTTTGCCACCGAACCATAGCCGCTGATACTCCTGTAGAAAGTCCTTTAGAGAAACTGTGTAAACACTGATTATGAAAGAGCGAAAGAAAAAGCGGAAAGGATAAAGATGTACAGGATGACAGAAGAAATTATAACCAATTATCGGGAACACCTTATACAGGAAGAATATGCGACGGATACGATCAAGAAGTATCTGCGGGATATCTGGGCCTTTCAAGGATGGCTAAGGGAGTGCGGGAAGGGAGTGGTCGCCAAGAAGGCTGTGCTGGGTGAGAGCGCAACAGAGGAGACCGCGTCGGGGAAAGCGACGGCCGAGAGGACAGCTTCGGGGGAAAGCATAGCCAAGAAGGGGGTAGTGCCGGGGGAAGCAGCGGCCGAGGAGGGATCCGTCGTCTTTGATAAGGAGTCTGCGGCGGGCTGGAAGGCCCATCTGGTCTCGGCGGGACTTGCCCCGACGACCATAAACGCCATGCTTTCCTCCCTGAACAGCCTGCTGGGATTTCTGGGCTGGGAGGACTGCAGGGTGAAATTCCTGAAGATACAGCGCCGCACCTTCCGGGATCAGGAAAAAGAGCTGAGCCGGGCGGAATACGGACGGCTACTGGAGACTGCAAGGAACACGGGGAGGGAACGGCTGGCGCTGCTCCTGGAGACGATCTGCGCTACAGGCATCCGGGTTTCCGAGGTGCCGTATATTACCGTGGAGGCCTTAAAACAGAGGCGGACGGATATCTCCCTGAAGGGGAAGGTGCGGACGATCCTTCTGCCGGGGAAGCTTTGCAAAAAACTGCTGGATTACGCCAGAAAGAGGGGAATTCGGTCGGGGGAAATCTTTATCACCCGAAACGGACGGGGAGTGTCCCGCCGCCAGATCTGGCGGGAGATGAAGAGCTTATGTGAAAAGGCGTCGGTAAGCCCCACAAAGGTATTTCCCCACAACCTGCGCCACCTGTTCGCCAGAAGCTTCTACCGGGTCTGCAGGGACATTGTAAAGCTGGCGGACGTATTGGGTCACAGCAGTATTGAGACCACGCGGATTTATTTGATTTCGACGGGAGAGACGCACGCGCGCCAGATGGAGAGGCTGGGCCTGGTCAGCTGACAAAAGGACAGAATCATCATTTTGTCCCTTTTGATCATCGAAATTCCTGCAGAATTATCTTTTACCGCTTCATTGTACCATCGAGAAACGCAAATTACAAGATGCTTTTGCATTGCACATGGCTTTTTCCTGACCTTTTCCGATAGGTTGAAGCGAGGCATTTTACGACGGAGAAGGATAGAAATTGCATTTTTATGATTTTAGAGCATGAAGACAGGGGTCTCGGATAAAAAGGATCGGGACCTTTCTCTTCATGCTTTTTGTTTTTTGTACGGAATGTCAGGGGCTGTCGGCACGAAGCATCAATTCCCGAAACACATTCCGATTCGCGAAAGAACCTCTTTTCACGATCCCGCTGATTTCAGCCGGTAGACAAAATGATGATTCTGTCCTGTCCGGGGAATCCGTCGGAGCCTCGCCTGGAGGCGGGCGAGAGGCCGGAAGGATTCCAAAAGCACGCAGGGAAGGATAGGAGCAAAGGGTTTCCGGCGAGAAGAGACCATATTTTGGAAAAAATCGGAAGAGAGAGAAGGGATTGACGTGCTCGGGATTGGGAGCAGGGTCGGCTCTTTTGAACAGCTGAACGACGCAGTCAAAGCCAGACAGCGGGGCGAGGAGATTTACGATGAATTTCTGGAGCGCTTGGACGGGCAGGGAGATAATGCATGAGTATTTCAGAGCGGAAGACGGGGGAGAGGCGCAGGATTTGTTTTGGATTGCTGGGAGCCTTTTTTTATGGGGACGGAGAGAATGGAAAAAGTGAATTTGGAACGGTTCTCCGGGCGGGGAGGAAAACGCTTTCCTTTCTGCAGTATTTGATTGTAAATCACGCGAGAAGCGTCTCGGCGGAAGAGTTGATCGAAGCATTCTGGCCGGGAGAAGATATAGATCCGGCTAACTCATTGCGGAATGCGATGTTCAGGGTTCGAAATCTTCTGAAAGAGATGTTTCCGGGGTATGGGGAGTTATTGGTCACTTTGCCGGGGTGCTATGTCTGGAATCCCGATCTCTCCCTGGAGCTGGATACGGAGCGGTTTGAAAAAGACTGCCTGGCTGCAAGAAGGGAGCCGGAAGAGGCGTATTTAGAGAAAATTACAGAGGCAGTTTCTCTCTATCGAGGCGATTTCCTCTCTGCGAATGACGATGAATGGGCGATAGCGAGAAGGCAGTACTACAGGACTCTTTATCTGGACGCCTGTAAGACCGCGCTGCCCTTGTTGGAGAAAAAGGAGCATTGGATCGAGATAATCGGTATTTGCGAGAAGGCATATCGAATTGACTTTTCCGCCGAGGAATTTACCGCACAGTGGATGAAAGCGCTGATTGCGATGGGACAGTCGGAGCAGGCTGCAGCGAAATACGAGGCTTTTCGGGCTAAAATAGTTCAGGAGCTGGAGATACATCCCAGCACTTATCTGGAAGAAATTTATACGCTGGCGGTAGAACTGCGGAAAACGACTACGGGAATACAAGATATTTTTGAATTGACCTGTAAAAAGGGTTTGGGAAAGGAAGCCTTTTTCTGTACCTTTGAAATGCTTCAAAATATCGTGGCCCTGGAACAAAGACATTTGGCCCGTTCTAAGGAGACCTCGGCTCTTGTGATAGTTCGGCTTGAAAGAGAGGTTGTACCGGCTACCGACGCGCGAAGACTGGAACGCATTTTGCGCATGGAGCTTCGAAGCGGGGATCCGGTCGCCCGGTTGGGGGCGGATTCCTATATCCTGATGCTGTCGGGAAATAATGAGGAAAATGCGAGGCTTGTTATGGGAAGAATTGACAGTGCATTTCATAAGACTTACCGCCATTCCAAAGCGTTTCTCACCTATCATGTGTCGGTTTTGGACTATGCGGAAAAATAGTGATCGTTTTTTAGGGAATTTTAACGGTTTTTTAACAGCGGCAGATTAATATAGAGTCAACAATTGGGGAGAGGGGTGATCGTATCGGACTGCAAGAGAAAATGCTCCCCTGTAACAGCAGGGAGGCGGTTGTCATAGTGAAATCTTATGACAATGGTGTTATGAGCGGTTATTTGCAGCATCCGCGATTAGAGACCAGAGCTGAATTTCAGAGTCTTACGCAGATGATACTGATTATGGATAGCCTCCTCGAACTGGAAAAATGTCCGAATCCGCCGCTCCCGTTGGTGTATTCTGAAGGCGGCTGTAAGGAGCGCATTGCAGTGTTCCGCATACAGATATTCCTTCAGGAACATTACACATGGCAAGGGAGGCTGATTTGGCAGGATGTAAATCAGGAAGCCATTTTTCACAGCGTTTTGGAACTGCTTCAGCTGTTGGATGAGATCCTTGCCTGATAGCACGGATGTCGCACGCGGAGCACAACAAATTTGAGACGAGAACATAGCGATAAGGCTGGTTTTCGCGGAAAGGGAAAGGAAGAATGAAAAATCGGAAAAAGCAAAGAAAACGTAGTTTTGCGCTTGCTCTTGCTTTTGCGCTGTGCCTTGGCACATTGCAGCAAAGCGTGCTGGCGGAGGAAACTTCTGGAGGGGCGGTTCCGGAAGAGCGGGGGACGGAGGCTGTAATTTACGTATGCGATCCGGAAAAACTCGCTGATTTGAAGAAAGAGAGTGAAGTAAGCGTACTTTCGGAAGAGTATGAGGTGGTTCTCGAGGCGGCGCAGCCTGCGGAGGAGTCTGCAGAGCCAGTTGTGAGCCTGGCCGCGGAAGAGTCCGCAGAGCCAGCTGTGAGCCCGGCCGCGGAGGAGTCCACGGAGCCGGCCGCGAGCCCGGCTGCGGAGGAATCCACGGAGCCTGCTGTGAGCCTGGCCGCGGAAGAGTCAGCGGCAGCAAGCCAGCCTGCGGAGGAATCCACAGAGCCAGCTGTGAGCTCGGCCGCGGAGGAATCCATGGAGCCTGCTGTGAGCCCGACCGCGGAAGAGTCAGCGTCAGCGGCAGTGAGCCAGCCCGAGGAGGAGTCCGCAGAGCCAGCTGTGAGCCCAGCCGCGGAAGAGTCAGCGTCAGCGAACCAGCCTGCGGAGGAATCCACAGAGCCAGCCGTGAGCCCGGCCGCGGAAGAGTCAGCGGTAGTGAGCCAGCCTGCGGAGGAGTCCACGGAGCCAGCCGTGAGCCCGGCTGCGGAAGAGTCAGAGTCAGCGGCGCAGCCTGAGGAGGAATCCACGGATACCGAGGAGGATCCGGCAGCGATTATACTGCTGGAGGACGTCATAGAAGTACCGGAAGCGGAGCGCGGTTCGGAAGCGAATCCCTGCGCATCCCTGGCGGAGGCGGTAGACCTGGGCGATGATCGTCCTGAGCCCAATATTACCATTATCCTGATGTCCGACCTGACGATGACCGAGTGCGCCAGGATTAACGGGAAGAACGTTACGATAAAAGGGAACGGATATACGATTACCCGCGGGGATAATTTTGAGACGATTTCAGATACTCAGCGCAGTTGGTACAATCCGGCTATGATCGAGGTATGCGATTCTAAAGATAATCCGAAGGCGTCGCTGCGTCTGGAGAATATTACGCTGGATGACGGAGGAAAGACGGCGGGTACGATATATAAGCAGGCGGCGGTTGATAATACGTCCAGCAGCGAGATAGTACAGGACGCCATAATCGCTACCTATAATGGCACATGGGGACCGGTAGGTACGATTACTCTGGGAAATAATGTAACGCTGAAAGGCTATGGAGGCATGTCGGCAGTGCGCCTGTCAGCAGGAACTCTGATTATGGAGAGCGGCAGTAAGATCACCGGCGGTAAGAAATTTACGACAAAAGGCCAAGGCGGATACGGCCCTGCAGGCGCCGTATGGATCCAGGGCGGCAGCCTGATTATGAACGAAGGCGCTGAGATTTCGGATTTGATCGGGCGCGCGGTTTATCTGGATAGCGGTTCGGCGGTTATTTCCGGCACAATTAGGAATATTACCGCAAATAGTAATATGTGGCAGGGGGCTGAAGGGGTAGGCCTGCATGTGCGAAACCGCGGAAAAGCCGTATTGAACGGCACGATCGACGGTGGTAAACAAGCGACGACGGCGGTTGTCATTACAGAAGCGGAAAGCGTTTTTACGATGAACAAGGGCGCTGTCATCCGGGATCTGAAGAAGGCGATATCGGCAGGCAGCAACAGCGAGGTAATCGTGAACGGTGAGATTACAGGGCTTTTTAGCGGCGGTAACGCTGTGAATATGAGTGGAGCGAAGTGTACCGTTGGGCCTGACGCGGAGATTCATCATAACGATACCTGGAGAAGCACTATTTACTGTCAGAGCGGTGAGCTGCATATTTATGGTTACTTCCATCATAACTATAACGGGAACGATCGGAGCGGCGCAATCGAGATCAACAATAATGGCAGCGGTTCGAAGGCTTATATCTACGATGGTGCCAGAATTACGGATAATTATTGTAAGGAAACCGGCGGCGGTATTATGGTGACAAATGGGCTGCTGACGATGTACGGCGGCGAAATTTCCGGTAATGTTGCAGGAACCTATGGCGGCGGGATATCGGTGAGAAAAGGCGGACGATTTATCATGGAGGGCGGTCGGATTACAGGAAACGCATCCGCCCAAAACGGGGGCGGCGTGTCTTATGAAGCTACCGATTGGAACGGGTATGCCTATGTTGACTTAAGAGGCGGCGAAATTTCCGGCAATAAAATGAATGCCGCGATTACCCTGGATAAGGCTAATTGTACCGCGACGTTTACGGGCGGAGTGGATAATGATCTGGCCGTCAGCACAGGTGATGGACCGGCGACGGCGGAACGTTATTTTGTGGTTGGATCTGATGTGGCTGCGAATCGCAATATTTATATGAGCGTTGATAGTAAGACGGTAACGGTAACCGACGGCACAAAGCTTGGTAACGCTTTGGGAAATGATATCAATGATCTGAAAAACAAAGGAAAAAGCTGGGGCTTTGGCGAACCGAAGGCTACCTTATGGGTGCAAAACGCAAAGGGAGCGTCGGTGACGGTATCCGGTTTGAAGCTGGACACGGAAAAACCGGTCTGGGTACTTGTGAAAAACGACGGTAAGATTACCCGTATCCCTGCGGCGCTGGAAAATGGTGTGGTAAGCTTCCAGGCTCCGGCCAGCGAAAGCGGTTGTGCGCTGGCGGTCGTGCAGCCTGCGGATGGGGATGTTGTTGTGACGCTGACATCCGAGCTGACACGGGTGGTAGAGAATAAGAAGAATGATTCGTATACAATTCCTTATGAGGTCGTATACGGACTTAAGGATGGTGCGGCGGATGTATTGACCAATGCGCAAGACGTAAAGGTCACCTTCCTTCTCCCGTCCGGAGAAGAGATTCCTGTTCCGGCAGAGGGAAATCGCGCGGCATTGGATGCTGAATTTGACGCGGAGAGCTTTAAAGCAGGTGAGAGTATTGTCGTAGGAGCCGTTTTGACATTCAAAAATAATGATAAGGAGTATATGTTCTATTCCAATAACGTGTCGCTCCGTATGATTGCGGTCTACACGGTAACGTTTGACAGTAAGGGAGGCAGTCCGGTTGCGGAGCAGGAAGTGGTCGATGGAGATAAGGTATCTGAGCCGGAAGCGCCTGTCCGGGAGGGTTATACCTTCGACGGTTGGATGCTGGAAGGGGAAGCGTATGATTTCGAGACACCCGTAACGGGGGATATCACCTTAGTCGCCGCTTGGGCGGAAGTCGTAAATGTTTATACGGTAACGTTTGACAGTAATGGCGGCAGTCCGGTTGCGGAGCAGGAAGTGGTTGATGGAGATAAGGTATCCGAGCCGGAAGCGCCTGTCCGGGAGGGTTATACCTTTGGCGGTTGGACGCTGGAAGGGGAAACGTATGATTTCGAGACACCCGTAACGGGGGATATCACCTT